>JANOCH010000324.1:0-2001 GCA_031412015.1 Chitinophagaceae bacterium | reverse complement strand
GGTAGAACCAACCTGGCGCTGTGTCTTAAGATTAGCATGATCATATTTGAAAGTCTTGAAATTGATACCACCCACCCAGGCCCTTACTTCACCGGTAATAGGATCCATCACCATAAAAGATGTTTGCAACATCTGGCGGTGATACTTGATGGAATCATAGGGTGTCATCACCGTGTCTTTCTCCCGCTTATTGTTCCAGGCAAATATCTTCATGGGTGTTTTCTTAAAGAAGGTCGCCTTTATTTCCTTATCGGTTAACCCATCATCCGCCAGCGATTTCCAGCGATCGCTTTTCTTCATTTCATTATTGAGAATGTTGTCATGCTCCTTCCAAATAGCGCCATTCTTTATTTTCGATTGCGCATTTAATGCTTTTTGTAAGACAGGCATATGAGAAGCCACCGCTTCTTCGGCATATTCCTGCATACGCGGATTGATCGTCGTATAGATCCGTAAGCCATCTTTATAAATATCATATTCTTCGCCATTCGGGTTTTCGAGACCCTTCAACGCCGCACGAACCTCGTCTTTCAATACCTCCCGGAAATAGGGGGCATAACCGGTATTTTCATCCAGTTTTTTATAACTGAGCTTGATAGGCATGGCTTTTAATTTGTCCGATTCAGCGGCAATGATCTTACCATTTACTTCCATCTGCCCGATCACCACATTACGGCGGTCCAAAGCGGCTTTAGGATTTCGCACAGGATTGTAAATACTGTTTCCTTTCAGCATACCAACTAACAAGGCGGCCTCTTCAACTTTTAGTCGATCGGGTTCTTTCTGAAAGAAAGTGCGGGAGGCATTACGAATGCCATAAATATTATTTCCAAAAGGAACCGCATTAAGATATAAAGTCAGTATCTCTTCTTTGGTAAAATTTCTTTCCAGCTTTACCGCGATGATCCATTCTTTTAATTTTTCAATCACCCGCCAGGCTTTATTCTTACTTCCCTGCTCCAAAAGCGCTTTTGCCAATTGCTGCGTAATGGTACTGCCACCTCCCTGCTGACCTAACGTGAAAACAGCTCTTAATGTAGATTTGAAATCAACACCTGCATGACTATAAAAACGCTCATCTTCCGTTGAGATCAAAGCATTGGTCACGTTGGCGGATATATCGCGGTATTTGACATTGCTGCGGTTGCCTCTTTCGGTATAATACTTCCCCATCAGCGTACCGTCATTGGCTATCACTTCGGAAGCTTGCTGTATCGATGGGTTTTCTAATTCCTGGAGTGAGGGCATATTTCCAAATACACCAAAATTGGCCAGCACGATCAATAGGATAAAAGAACCGAAACCAATCAAAAAGAGACGCCAGAAGAAGCGGACTGATTTTTTCATAAAAAAAGTAATAATTAAGGTCAGCAAAAAACAAACCGAAAATAACAAAAAGCTGGTTAGTGGTGGCGGTATCTGGGTTGCAGGTAAACTTTTAACCTTTATATTCAGCACTTAAAACTTTCCCGGAACATTTTTATCGAGAAACTGCTTGTATTTATCAAGGTCCTTGCTGTTTTTAAGTACCTCAAGATTTTTATCCGTAATGATCGAATAGCTGTATTTACCGCCTTTCAACCAGGGAATGATCTCGCTGGAAGTTTTTGGTCTTGTCTGATCTACATAGGTCAGGGCTTCAGCGGCATTTTTAAATGGACTGATCAGCAACAGCCGGTTATCCGTATCTATTTCGATCAGCTCCGCCTGCATTTGCTTGTTGAAATAAGTATCACGGTTATAACGCAAGAACGCATTCTTCGCCTCGTTGATAAATATTGGATCCACTTTGGTCAGTACTATTACCACATAATACGGGACTTCAGCTTCATAACTGTATGCAGGCCCGGCTTCCTCGTTGACCCGTGGTTTGGCAATATCCTGTGTCGCAGGTTTGTTAATGATTAACGTTGGTTGAGCAGGCCTGGTAACGATCGAATCTTTTGACACTTTCCCCGGTGCTTGCAGTACAGGTTTGTCTTTTACGATAACCGGCGGGGG
>JANOCH010000323.1:0-7562 GCA_031412015.1 Chitinophagaceae bacterium | reverse complement strand
GACCGGTTCACCGGCCGGAGTTTTATCGTGCAGAAATATATAATCCGTTTCTTTTTCATACCGGTGCGTTATTTCCGTTGTCAGCTTGTTGCTAAAACGGTAACGAAGGCCTCCTTCGAAAACATTATAACTCTTTTCAGGGTTTTTAAAGAAATCAGCCAGCAGCATTTCATAGCTGACCAATAATTTTTTCCGGCTGTCTGAATTTCCGCTCACCTGGAAGTAGCCATACTGGGGCCGGCGTGCATACTTTTCAAACGAGGGTTGCACCAGTACAAAATAATCATGCTGATCGGGTAGGTAGGCCGCCGTCAATGAGATATCCCAAAAGTTTTTAAGATACCAAAACCCGGTGGCGTCGATGGTCAGATCACTAAACCTGCCCGGTTTATACAATCGCCGGTGAATAGCGGTAAGGGAGTAGCTGTAGCTAAGAAAATTTTTAGTGGGTGTGTTTTGATTATAGCTTACCAAAGCTGAATTGGTATGCAGGTTGCCGGTCAGCAGGAAACCGAGATCATTCGGATCGTAGTGAACAGAAATGATGCTGTTTTGAAGAGAGTACAACCACTTGCCGCTCACCTTGCCCAACTTTAATGATGTATGAAAACCCTCGGATGAATTTGCCGAAAATATTTTACTATAGTGACCAAAACCTTTTATGTTGAAAATATTTTGCTTGTCGTACAAACTGAAATCGAGTCCTGTAACATTTGCGTCGCGGTCCACATGGTTCCGGATAACATTCGTATTAGTGAACGTTATATAGGATCGGCCTTTTAATGCCTGGTCGAGCACCAAAATATTGTAGTTGGCCAAAGGCTCGGTTCGGATCTTTTCTTTTTCTCCCGATGATTTATCACGGATGGTAGCATACATGGGAGCGGAGATCGCGTTAAAAAAACCGATCCCTAGTTTATTTTTTGTACGCCCGGAAAATTTAATGGCGTTGTATAGCTGGGTTCGACCGGGGTTTTTGACTATATCGATATTGGGATCGGACCGGGCCAATCGAACCACTTCATCATACCCCGTTGGCATGGCGCCAACCCTGCGGGAATAAAACAGACCTGACTTATTAAAAATATCTATCCCCTCGGTAAAAAAAGGCCGGTATTCGTCAAACTGCACTTCATAGGGAGTGAGGTTGTTGACCACGTTATCGGATATAACCTGGCCAAAGTCGGGGATCAGTGTAGCATCGAGGGTAAAACTTTCATTGATACCATACTTAACATCCATACCGCCACTACGCAACCATTCCGTGTTATAATCATTTCCTTCGGGATTGCTGCGGACCCCGGTAGAAACATACGGTGAGAAACTAAGTCGCAATGCAGGTTGTATATCCTGCAGGTTTCTCAACAAGCCAAACTGGTTGACAAAACCATTTACATTAGGATCTACGGTATTCCAGAAGGTCGTTTCATTATTGCGACGAACGGAGCGTAACAATTGGATTCCCCAATCCTGCACATCCTTCTTGGCGAAACGCAAAGAGATATAGGGTATTTTTATTTCTACGACCCAGCCGTCCTTATGAAGGGCGACTTTACTATCCCAAACAGCATCCCAGGTCTTGTCGCCATATACGCCAAGCTCCGTTACTACGCTGGGTGACAACCGTGCATCGGTTTGTACATTGGATGAAGTGACGAGGAACTGAAACCCGTTTTGCTGATCATGGTAAGTATCCAGGAAAACAGAAAAATAATCAAGGTCCTTTGCCTGCTCTTCATCCCGTGCCGTGATCTGCCGGCGGACCAGGGATGGGTCATCATATAAATAAGCCCCGACATAAATAGCGTCGTTATCGTAAACGATCCTTACCTCTGTTTTTTGGGAGGCGGGCTGGCCGAAATGGGGAAAGTTTTGAATAAAATCGGTGGCTACCTGTACGTCCTTCCATGCTATATCGTCCAGTACCCCATCAATTTTTGGAGTATAGGTTGTTTTAATAGCTTGCAATGTTTTTACCTGGGAAAATAAAGACACACAAACCAGTAACAGCAGGGTTAAGCAGGTCAGTTTTCTTAGCAACATAGATCAGTTAACGTACAATCACAAATATAACTGACTGTTCTGACTGCCAGAAGAGGGCCTGCAAAAAAACCCAAACAAAGTTGGAAAACACGCTGAACGATGGGGTCAGTTCATCTTCTTTTTCAAGGAAACTACTTGTTCCTGGAGATCGCTGACGATATTGGCCAGTTGCCCCATATCCCAGCGTTGCTGCTGGTTGGCTTTCGAAATTACCATCTGTGCCTGCCACATCTCCAGTACATCTTCCGCCTTTACGGTGTATGGATGATAGATTGGATTATCACTTACCAGGGTCAGCTTATCTTTTGAACGACCATTTTTTTGCACCCTTTTGTATACAATCCCTTCGTGGCGGGAGACGACGATGCAGGCACTGTCATTTTTTAATTCATCGAGTTTATCGATCTTCTCTCCTACTATTACCGATCCGCTGGGTGTGGGCAGCATGGAATCGCCAATAATTTCGAAGGCCCTGTAATTACCGCCTGACAACATAGGCAGGGTAAATGTATTCAGCTCATCTACAAATTCGGGGTCGGCATATCCCGCCAGGTAACCGGCAGCGGCTTTTACCGGTACAAACGGAATATCCGGCCGGCCGGTAGCGAGTTTCATGGCCCGGCGTTTGGCCATATAGTTGCTCTTATTATCGCTAAGGTCCTTTCGCAGAATTTCGTCCAGGGTGAGTTTGAAAATATCGCAAACGACTTCCAGTACATCGATGCGGGGCTCGGCTCTTTCCTCTTCATAAGCTCCCAGCAATGATCTTTTGATCCTTAATTTATTCGCAAATTCTTCCTGTGTCCATCCGCGCAATTTGCGCAGGTATTTCATATTCTGGTTGGAGATCGCCATAATGAACTAATTTATTTAGCTGCAAAATACTAATTTAATTAGATTTTCAAAAAAATATTAATGCAGAACACGGATGACACAGATTGAATGGATTTCACGGATTTCCTATGGTAGCGAACGAAACCAAAAAATGGGTAATCTATCATCCGATAACTATCGGAGAATACACTACCAAAAAATGAATTCCCCTATTGGCGCGGAGCGGCAATAAATGATCCGTTAACATCCATCCAATCCATGTCATCTCCCGCCAACGCAGGAAAGGCCGTGTGCTAACCCTGCCAATCCAAATAGCTTTTCCCCGGTATTTTTTATGTGTTTGACCCTCTTTTCGAGAATGCTGTTTGGACATGCCGAAAAAAAAAAACACTTTTGCCCTGAATATGGCAAACCAACCGACCTCATCCTCCAAAAAGAGTGCAACGAAAACCACCCGGAAAAAGACCGGTAGCGGTAAAGAAAAACCAGTAATACTTATTACCAATGATGATGGCGTAACCGCACCCGGCATCATGAACCTGGTAGAAGCCGTAAAAGACCTTGGCAAAGTAGTAGTAGTAGCTCCTGACAAACCACAGTCGGGAATGGGACATGCGATCACCATCGGTCAGCCTCTTCGTTTACATAAAGTAAATACGTTTGGCGATATCGAAGCCTACTCCTGCACCGGCACACCCGTTGACTGCGTTAAGCTGGCTGTAGATAAGGTGCTCCATCGCAAACCCGATCTTTGTTTAAGCGGTATTAACCATGGCGCCAATCACAGTATCAATGTTATTTACTCCGGCACTATGTCGGCGGCGGTAGAAGCAGCCATTGAAAGCATTCCCTCAGCCGGATTCTCCTTACTCGACTATAGTATTGAAGCGGATTTTACCGGCGCCCGGAAATTTGTACGCATCATCGTGGAAAAAATGTTGTCCACCAAGCTGGAGCAACACACGGTACTGAATGTAAATATTCCCCCGCTGTCGGTTGACCTGTTAAAAGGGTTCAAGCTTTGCCGACAGGCTTATGCCAAATACGTAGAAGATTTCCTGGAGAGACAGGACCCGCATGGAAAGATGTATTATTGGCTGACTGGTGAGTTCGTCAATTTTGACAAAGGAAAAGATACCGATGTATGGGCGCTGGCCAACGGCTACGTAAGCATCGTACCGGTACAATTCGATATGACACATTATACCCAAAAATCCAAACTGGAAAAAATCTGGAAAAATGATACTAAAAAAAGATAACCTGAAGCTTGGATTAGTGCTGGGATTACTTGGGCCATTGCTGGGATTAGTAGTGATCTATTTTTTCAAATTCTCCAGTAGCTCGTTTGGTAGTTTTATAGATGAATTTTTTAATAACAATAAACTGATCACTTCGATCGGTTCTCTTTCTTTACTTGCGAACGTAGTTCTGTTTACCCTTTATGTAAACACGCAACGGGACACTACGGCTAAAGGAATTTTTATTATTACATTAGTATATGGTATTGCGATACTCATATTGAAGTTGCTTAATTAAGAGCTCATGCCCCCATCCCCTAAAGGGGGGCTCCGGGACTGTACTATTCTTTAGAAAATGATTTCTATGCGAAATACTTCAAATGAATAGTTTTGTAATCTTTTCAAAACTCTTTTCGAATTTATGACAGATATTTTTCTTAAGAACTTTCGATACACCCCTTTAGGGGATGGGGGCATCGGGATATGAAGTACTACATCATAGCAGGCGAGGCTTCAGGTGATCTGCATGGAAGCAATCTTATCAAAGAATTAAAAAAGCTTGATCCTTCAGCAGCGATTCGTTGTTGGGGTGGAGATAAAATGCAGGCTGCCGGCGGCGAATTAGTAAAGCATTATCGCGAGCTGGCCTTTATGGGTTTTACGGAAGTGATCATGAACCTGCGAACCATTTTTCGCAACCTGGCTTTCTGCAAAGAAGATATTCTGCAATACAAACCCGACACGCTTATTTTAATTGACTATCCCGGTTTCAATCTTCGCATTGCTAAATGGGCCAAAGAACAGGGATTAAAAGTCATTTACTATATCAGTCCCCAAGTCTGGGCCTGGAAAGAGGGAAGGGTAAAGATGATGAAGGAATGTATTGATAAAATGCTGGTCATCCTTCCTTTTGAAAAAGATTATTATAAAAACAAATGGAATTGGGAAGTGGAGTATGTGGGGCATCCTTTAGTGGAGGTAGTCAATAGTCAAAAGTCTCCCGATAACTATCGGGAAGTCAATAGTGAAAAGTTTTCCGATAAATCGATCATTGCCTTATTGCCGGGGAGCAGGAAGCAGGAGATACTGAAAAAATTGCCGGTGATGCTGGAAGTAAGCCGGTCATTCCCGGACCACCAGTTTATAGTGGCTAAAGCCCCGGGAGTAGAAGAAGGCTTTTATGATGAACTCCTGAAATCATATTCCAACGTTTCTTATGTATCGGATCAAACCTATAATTTATTGATGCAGTCGAAGGCCGCCTTGGTAACATCCGGAACAGCTACTCTCGAAACAGCCTTGTTCGCCGTACCCGAAGTGGTTTGTTACAAGGGATCATATCTTTCTTACCAGATCGGCAGGCGGTTAGTGAAAGTAAAATTCATTTCACTGGTCAACCTGATCATGGACAAACTGGTGGTAAAGGAATTGATACAGGATGATATGACCGTGGAAAATCTGAAACATGAACTGCAGGAATTGTTGACGAATGACGAACGGAAGGTTCAGTTGCAAAAGGATTATGCCGTTTTAAAGAACTTATTAAGTGAAGGAGGGAATGCTTCGGCTAAAGCCGCCAGGTTGATCGTTGATTTTCTTGGTTTCAAATCAATTCCCTTAAAATAAAAAGGAGTTTAAAGTTCTCGGTGACCTTTTAGGTTGCTATGGCGGTCAGAAGCACTATTGAAACACAGAGGCACAGAGACACGGAGGCACAGGTTGCCAAAAATGCTTTCTTATAAAAATCATTTTGGTAGGTATTTTTTTACTATGCTTCTTAAACCTATTTTAGGCCAAGAACGATTTTAATTTACTTCGTGTCCTTGTGTCTCGGTGCCTCCGTGTTTCATACTTTTTTTTAAATCCCGACAGTATCAAATCATAATTGCTCCTTGGTTCCCCAATAGAAATAAAAAAGAGAAGCCCCGGAAAAATCCAGGGCCGTACACCTTGAGAAAACTACTGCTTATGAGAAGAAAATTCTAAGAGGAATAAGATTTAAGGTTTTTGGTTCCGATTACGACATAAAGAAACGACAGAATCCGCCGGAAAAAAGCGGCTGTTTAGTCAATGGTAATTTTTACCGGATGGACAGTTTAATTGATGGAATGAATTGAAAGAAATGGCTCGGAGTTTGGGAGGCGGTTACTACTTCCTCAACAGCTTAAAGGCTAAAATGACCAGGCAAAGAATAAATATCAGCAGGCTGAGGCGGTTGATACCATGCATGTAGCCGATCCATTTGCTTTTGGGGCGATTGGGATCTTTCTTTTTAAGATAAAGATATTCGGCGATCTGGGTCCAGACTCCCATATACTGAAATTGAGGTTTTACAAAAATAGAACAGATAATAATGCTATCGGGTTCAATCACCTCTAAAATTTTTCCGGAAAAAAGTTTCAACCGGGTCTTCATCGTTTTTTTGGAACCATGCCCCCCGGTTGGTGACTTGCTTGCTGATAAACATGTCAATCGAAAACTATCTCGCTTTTGGGGGTATTGATTTTTGACAGAAGCAATCCGCTGATCACCAGCAACACTCCAGCGATTGTATAAACACTGATCGCATCCTTCATCCACCAAGCGGCGAATACAAAGCCAAACAAAGGACACAGAAATAACCAAAGCCCGGCCCTCACAGCATTGGTCTGTAATAACCATAACCATAGCTGTACCGCGAAAATTGAAACGGGTATGGCCAGCCAACCTACCGCATACCAGAATGTTTTATCAAAATGATTGGCCTCTCCTTTATAAAAAAACCAGGCGAAGGGCAATAAAAACAAACCACCCAGCAGCGTTTGCCAGCCATTAATGGTAAATAATGAAAGGCCGTTCCATTGGCACGAAGAAAAATAGATGGCCGCCACCGAATAGGAAAGCATACTGAATAATAAAATCAGCAATCCTTTGGTTGTAACGGCTGCACCATCAAACAATGGCCATGCCGCGCAAACAACTCCTGCTGTGCAGACAATAATAGAAATGATGACCGAAGTTTTCAACGGCTTTTTTAAAAAGAAAACGGAAAGAAAACTAATAAACACAGGATTTGTTGCTGTGGCGAGTGCACCGATACCGGCCGTCACTGTTTGCATGGCGATGACATAGCAACCCAGGTAGATGGTGATATTCAACAATCCATAAATGGCTATTTGTTTCCATTCTTTTCCAGCAGGAAGGCGTTTCTGCTGAACGACATGGGCGATAAATAACATGATCGCTGCCGCTGATCCAAACCGAATGACGGCTATTATCAATGGCTGCGCCACGGTGAGACCTAATTTGGTGGCAGTAGAAGCGGAGGCCCAAAGGGCTGCAAACAGCAATCCCGCGGCCAACCAGGTATAGCGTTTTTTTGAAAACTGCATTACCAAAAATAAAAGTTATTTGGCGAGATACGGCTCCGGTAATTATTTCCATTTAACTGTCGTAAATATCACCTCT
>JANOCH010000322.1:0-2557 GCA_031412015.1 Chitinophagaceae bacterium | reverse complement strand
GTACTTGCCTAAATAAGTTCCATCGGCATCGATGACTGCCGCTGTATTGTAGAGCACTCCTGCCCGTTCTTTTTCATAAATTGGTACGATCATCACCATATTGTATTTCTTCGCATATTCCTGCATCCGTTCGACAATGGGTCCGGGTACAGTTTCCGCGGATTCATACCAGGCTTTATCCTGGCCGGGACAGAAATATGGTGTATTGAATATTTCCTGCAAACAGAGTATCTGCACTCCTTTTTTTCCGGCTTCTTCGATCAATGGAATATGTTTTTGTACCATCGCTTCCTTGATCTCTTCAATGGTTCCTTCGCCTTCTGTTTTTGGGAGGCTCATTTGTATTAGTCCTGATTTGATAATTCGGGGCATGATGTGTAATTATGAATTAAGAATTATGAGTTAAGAGTTAAGAGTTATGAGTTATGAGTTGATTTACTGGTAAAATATTTTTCCTTTGTAGTTAGAATTATGCTGCTTAAAATTTTTATGATTTCGCTGCACTTTTTTTCAATATCATCAAACTTTACATGATCTATGAAATCACTGTCTTTTAAAAGATTTAGCCAGTAGCAGGTTTCCCGGGCTTCTTTTAAGGCGATACTTAGTTTGTGAACGAAATCTCTTTTGGATTGTCCGGACACTGCTTCATTAATGTTCGCACCTATCGAAGTTCCTGAACGTAAGAGCTGTTTCGACAAAACAAATTCCTTGTGATCAACGATTAGCTTTTTATACAATTTGACTACATCTAGCGCAAAAGCATAGGCCTTTTTTGCAATTATACTTTCACTCTTAATTTCGTTACTCATAACTCATAATTCTTAACTCATAATTCTAAATTACCTGAGACACCTTCTTCCTCTTAATGAACTGACCATAACCCTTTTTCAATAAGCACTTGTTATTATCAATCGCTACCTGTCCTCTCAATAAAACGGTTTTCACTTTTCCCGTAAGCTCCCAGCCTTCGTAGCCGCTATAGTCCACGTTCATATGATGTGTCTTTGCGGAGATGGTATGTTTTTCTTTTGGATCAAAGATCACCAGGTCAGCGTCGCTTCCAATGGCAATGGTTCCTTTGCGTGGAAACATGCCAAATATTTTCGCCGGGTTGGTACAGGCTACTTCCACATATTTATTTAACGTGATCTTTCCTTTATTAACGCCTTCACTGAATAATAGCTCCATCCGGTTTTCTATCGCCGGATGGCCGTTGGGTATTTTCGAAAAATCATCTTTGCCCATCAGCTTTTGCTCCCATTTAAAAGGACAATGATCGGTGGCCACCACTTGTACCAATCCCTGGTTGATACCCGCCCATAAAGTTTCCTGGTCCTTCTTTTCCCGTAGCGGCGGACTCATTACCCATTTAGCGCCTTCAAAATTCTTTTCATATAACGATGCGTCCAGTAGCAAATATTGTATGCAGGTTTCCACAAATATTTTTTGATTTCTTTTGGTGGCATTGCGTACCGCATTCAATGCGCCTTCGCAGGTAAGGTGAACGATATAACCAGGACAGCCTGTATAGTTGGCCATGTCAGCAAAGCGTTCAGAGGCTTCGGCTTCGGTTACTTCGGGCTGCGATAAATAATGATAAAGCGGAGAAAGGTTTCCTTCGCTCCGGTGTTTGCCGATCAGGTAATCGATCATATCGCCGTTGGTAGCATGAACATTGATAAGACCACCATGTTCTTTTACTTCTTCCATTAGTCCTATCATCTGCCGGTCATCGATCATCAACGCTCCTTTGTAAGCCATAAAGGTTTTGAAAGAGCTGATACCTTCTTTTTCAATAAAATCTTTGATCTCCTGTTTTGTATTTTCATTAAAATCGGTCACGGCCATATGGAAACTATAATCACCAACACAATTGTTGTCGCTTCTTCCTTTCCACTCTTTCAAGGCCGATTGCAGCGAATTGCCTTGCTTTTGAAGAATGAAATCAATGACCATCGTTGTACCTCCGAACAGGGCGGCTCTCGTACCGGTTTCGTAGTTATCACTGCTGAATGTTCCCATGAACGGCATATCCAGGTGCACATGCGGATCAATACCGCCGGGGAAAATCAATTTGCCGGCAGCGTCTATTACCTGTAGAGACAGGGCATGCTGTAGAGACAGGGCATGCCCTGTCTCTACAGACGAGGATAAATTTTTGCCAATAGCAGAAATCGTTTCACCTTCGATGAAAATATCAGCGATATAATCATCGGCAGCCGTGATAATTCTCCCGTTTTTAATCAGCAGCGACATAAGAAGTCTCTTTTAGGTTAGTAGCCTGAACTTTATAAGAACGCATCAGTAATATATAAAGAATGGCGCTTACAAAAAAACCAACGAACCAGGCATAGTTATATAATTGCGATATCCATCCGGGAAATGCCGTGGAGGAAACCAGTTTTATCTGCAATAAAAATCCAGGAACATTGGGCAAAATACCTAACAGCAGCGCTATGATCGCATACCTGTTGAACCCATTACTGAAACTGTATTGTCCTTTATGACTGTACAGATCATCTACATTCAGTATTTGTTTGCGGATAAAATAATA
>JANOCH010000321.1:0-6073 GCA_031412015.1 Chitinophagaceae bacterium | reverse complement strand
GTATGGTGAATGCGGTACCGGGGTTTGAACAACATCCGCAGGTTATTAATGGATGTTCGGATCTTATGGTGGAAGTGTTTGGTGAAAATGGTAAACATGCCCGTTCCGCAGTTGGCATGGCTTCGCTGCCAAAAAATATTGCCGTAGAAATCGAAATGATAGTGGAATTGAAGAAGTGATATTCTACCTGCAGCAATATTTTTTGAAAAGTATCAACCATTGATTAACGTAAAAATCCTGTCCAAAAAACAACAAAGTAAAATTGATGATATGAAAAAAAAATATTGCCTGCTGCCTGCATTCTTTTGTTTCTCCTTTTTTTCAGTTTGGTCACAATCTTATGACCTCGTTGTTAAAGGGGGGCATGTTATTGATCCAAAAAACAATATTGACGCTATTCTTGATATTGCAATCAATGAGGGTAAAATAGTACAGGTGGGAAATAACGTTGATGCATCGAAGGCAAGACAGGTGGTGGATGCAAAAGGTATGTATGTCACACCAGGGCTTATTGACATTCATGCGCATGTTTTTTTTGGAACAGAACCAGATCATTATCTCAGCAATGGCATGGTGGCCGTTGTCCCGGATGGCTTTACGTTCAGAGTAGGCGTAACTACCGTAGTGGATGCGGGCGGGGCAGGTTGGAAATCATTCCCGCTGTTTAAAACAAACATTATTGATAACTCTCAAACCCGTGTTCTTTCTTTTTTGAATATCGTGGGCGAGGGTATGCGTGGTGGCGCATACGAGCAAAACGCCAACGACATGGATGCGAAGATGTCGGCGTTTGTGGCAAAACAGTATAAAGACTATATCGTTGGTTTTAAAGTAGCTCATTTCTCCGGACCCGAATGGATACCTGTTGATCGTGCAGTAGAAGCAGGCAGGCAGGCTAACCTACCGGTAATGATTGATTTTGGCGGTAATAATCCTCCCCTGTCCATTGAAGAATTGTATATGAAACATCTTCGCCCCGGCGATATTTACACGCATACCTATACGCTTCTTGAAGGGAATGTAAGAGAAACAGTGGTGGATGAGGCAACGGGAAAACTAAAACCATTTGTAAAAGACGCACAAAAAAGAGGAATTATCTTTGACGTCGGTTATGGGGGCGCCAGTTTTAATTTTACCCAGGCGATTCCTGCATTGAAGGCCGGTTTTTACCCCAATACGATCAGTACCGATCTCCATACAGGAAGCATGAATGCTTCGATGAAAGACCAACTAGCCGTGATGTCGAAATTTTTGCTGATGGGCATGGACCTGCAATCTGTCATTAAAGCAAGCACCTGGGCTCCCGCACAAGTAATCAAACGTGAGGAACTGGGTAATCTTTCGGCAGGTGCCATTGCGGATATCGCTATTCTGAATCTGCGCCAGGGCAATTTTGGTTTTTACGATAAGACAGGTTATAAACTGGAAGGCAAACAAAAATTTGAATGCGAAATGACCATCAAAGCTGGCAAAATAGTTTATGATTTAAATGGAATAGCAAAGCCGGTATATGCTCCGGTTAAGAAATAATTCAGTAAACGTTGCCATATCATATCAACCCAATCTTAAGATACAATTTATAATTTCTTATTTTATGAAAAGAAGAAGCGTTATTAAAGGGTTATCATTTCTTCCATTCGCCGGAAGTTTACTTTCCGCCAAATCTGTTTTAGCATCCCCGGCAGACGAAATTGTAACAGGTGGTTCATTGATGCCATCTCTTTCCAATCAACCACCGTTTGAAACAAATATCTTTCGTTCTATTGGAGTGGAGCCCATCATTAACTGTCGCGGAACATTCACCATAATTGGCGGATCTGTCGAACGACCCGAAGTTCGTGCGGCTATGGAAGCGGCGTCAATGGACTTCATTCAATATGATGAATTAGCCGATGGCATCGGAAAGCGATTGGCGGAACTTACAGGCGCTGAATGGGGCATGGTGTCCGCAGGCTGTGCAGCGGGTATGAAGCATGTTACGGCAGCATGCGTAACCGGTGGAAACCCGGAAAAGCTTATTCGTATTCCTGATCTCGCTGGTTTTGAAAAGACAGAAGTGATCATTCCCCGGTCTTCGAGAAATACTTACGATCATGCCATTCGAAACATCGGCGTGAAAATTATTACTGTTGAAACACTGGAAGAATTGGCGAACGCCTTGAGTTCCCGAACTGCCATGATCTATATGATGGCGTTTAGCGAATCAGAGACCGATCAACAATTTACGCTGGAAAAAGTCGCCGGTATTGCCAAACCAAGAAACATTCCGATCCTGGTGGATGCGGCGGCGGAAATACTTACTATTCCCAATATGCATCTGCAACGGGGCGCCACCGTTGTAGTTTATAGTGGCGGAAAAGCCATCTGCGGACCCCAGTGTGCCGGTCTTGTATTGGGCAGGAAAGATATTCTGATGTCTGCCTGGCAGGCAAGTTCCCCTCATCATGGCCCCGGACGCGACAACAAAGTTGGCCGCGAAGAAATGATGGGCATGCTTGCGGCCGTTGAAGCCTGGGGTAAGCGGGATCATAAAGCCGAATGGAAGACATGGTTATCATGGCTGGATAATATTTCGAAACGTGTTTCTGTAATTGACGGTATAAAAACTTCCGTCTTCGAACCAACAGATCTATCCAATCATTCACCGGTACTCAATATTACATGGGATCCTGCTAAACTAAATATCACCGGGGAAGAAGTAGCTGAAGAATTTGGTAAAACTAAACCAAGGATTGCCATAGGCGGCCAAAGCGAGAACGGTTCTACTTCCATCAGCATTACTACCGGCCAGATGCAGCCCGGTAACGATAAGATTGTAGCGGACCGGATCTATCATTTTCTTTCACAGAAACGAAGCCCAAAAACTGCATCCATGGCAGTTCCGGCAGCGACGATCAGTGGCAGGTGGGATACTACAATAGAATTCTTCAGCAGCAAAAGCCAGCATACTCTATTCATTGAACAGGATGGCAATTGGATCGAAGGATCTCACAAAGGAGATTTTTCTACTCGCGAATTAAACGGCACGATCGAAGGGAATCTCGTGAAGCTCAGGAGTGTCGATCGCCACACCGCAGATTTCATAACATTTATCTTCTCGGGCACTTTAGCTAATGATATTATTTCAGGACAAATCCATATGGGAGAATACCGAACCGCCTCTTTTACAGCGAAGCGAAGTAAAAAGAAGGGCCTGCGCAAACAAATTTTGGTTCCAAGCGGACCACCATTGGCAACATAATATGTTTCTCTAAAAATAAATATACATGTTATATCAAACCGGTTTATTAAATAAATCAGCAGGAAATATTTTCACCATCACCCTGTTCTTTTTGTTTCTTATCCCGATACAATTTTTACATGCCCAGCAAGCAGATATTTTATTAAAAGGGGGTCATGTTATCGATCCGAAAAATAAAATAGATGCGCCAATGGATATCGCCATTGCTGCTGGCAAAATAATACAGGTGGCGTCAAATATTCCCGCAAACAATGCAAAAAAAGTAATAGATGTAAGGGGGATGTATGTCACACCGGGACTTATTGACATGCATGTGCATGTATTCAATGGTACCGAACCCGATGCTTATATAGCCGATGGTCTTACCAGTTTGCCTCCTGATGGTTTTACATTCAGGGCAGGCGTGACAACCGTAGTTGATGCCGGTTCATCCGGATGGAAAAACTTTCGTCTTTTCAAAAAGCAAACCATTGACAGATCACAAACAAGGGTGCTTGCTTTACTTAATATAGTTGGCACAGGAATGACGGGGCGGTTTGAAGAACAGGATGTGACGGACATGAACCCGGTGCAGACCTCACACATGATAAAGAAGTTATTCCCGGATATTATTGTAGGTATTAAAGCCGCTCATTACTGGGGTGATTTTACACAAGTTGATCGTGCCGTGGAGGCGGGTAATTTGGCCAATGTTCCTGTCATGGTTGATTTTGGCGAACACGATCCTCCGCTTTCTATTGAAGATCTTTTTATGAAGCATCTTCGTCCCGGAGATATATTTACCCATACTTATTCTTATGGTCCCGCCGTAAGGGAAACGGTTGTCGATGAAACCGGCAAGGTCAAACCTTTTATTTTCGAAGCGCAAAAACGAGGTATCATTTTCGATGTGGGACATGGCGGCGGCGCTTTTACCTGGCGACAGGCAATCCCTTCCATGCAACAGGGATTTAAACCAAATGTGATAAGCACCGACTTACATGCCGAAAGTATGAATTCAGGAATGAAAGACCTCGGCAACCTGATGTCGAAATTTCTAAATATAGGCATGTCTCTACAGGATGTTATTTTACGGACCACCTGGAATCCGGCCAATGTTATTAAACGACCTGACCTGGGAAATCTGAGTGTTGGTGCAGACGCTGATATTGCTGTATTCTCCGTAAGAAAGGGCGACTTTGGTTTTATGGATATCCGTAAAACAAAAATTAAAGGAACACAAAAGCTGGAAACTGAATTAACGATTCGCGCCGGAAAAATTGTATGGGATTTGAATGGATTGAGTGCCCCGGTATGGGATACTGAAATAATTAAGAAATAATAAAATAAGATGTTCTCGTCATTACCACTCTTGATAAACATGAAATGCGTTTGAAAAAGATCACTACGATAATGCTGGGATTATTTTTATGGCTGATTCCTGCCATCAGCCAGGCCCAGCTATATGATCTTTTAATAAAAAACGGTCATGTAATTGACCCGAAGAATAAGATAGATTCAATACTGGATATTGCTATTGCCAACGGAAAGATCGCGAAGGTTGCCAAAAACATCCCGGTTTCGCAGTCAAAAAAAGTTGTGGATGCAACTGGCCTGATTGTTACTCCGGGTTTGATTGATATTCATACACATGTTTTTGTAGGATCAAAACCAGAAAAATTTGCTGATGGAATTCTTAGTTTATCTCCCGATGATTTTACTTTTAAATCTGGCGTTACCACCGTAGTAGATGCGGGAACTTCAGGTTGGCGAAATTTTCCCCAATTTAAAAGCCAGGTTATAGAAAGGTCACAAACACGTATCCTTGCCTTTTTGAATATAGCAGGGGCTGGTATGAGCGGAGACCCCGATCAGCAGGATATTAATGATATGGATTCAAAAATGACTTCGCTGATGGTTCAACAATATCCGCAAATTATTGTGGGAATAAAAATCGGGCATTATGAAGGTAAAGAGTGGACTCCTTTTGAAACTGCCTTGGAAGCAGCCAATCAATCTGCCGTGCCTTTATTCGTGGAATGTCATTTACCGCAATTATCATTGGAAGAACAGCTAAACCGGATGCGGCCGGGAGATATCATTACACACTCCTATGAAAAGGTTGCTGAACGAATGCCGGTAATAGATGAACAGAGTCATATCAGGCCCTTTGTGCTGGATGCTAAAAAGAAAGGAATTCTGTTTGATGTGGGTCATGGTGGTGCAGGCTTCTGGTTCAGCCAGGCCATACCGGCTTTTAAACAGGGACTTTGGCCGAATTCCTTTGGATCCGACTTGCATAGATTCAGCATGAATGCAGGTATGAAAAGTATGCTGAACATTATGTCTAAATATTTAAGCATAGGCATGCCATTAAAAGATATTATAGAAAGGGCCACATGGAATCCTGCAAAATCTATTAAGCGCAGCGACCTTGGAAACCTGAATGAAGGTGCGGTAGCAGATATTGCGGTTTTGAGTTTGTTAAATGGAAATTTCGGCTTTCTTGATGCAGGCGGTATTAAACTTGAAGGCAACCGCAAACTGGAAGCAGAATTAACTATACGCGCCGGAAAAATTGTGTGGGATCTGAATGGCCTGGCTGCGGAGAAATGGAAGAACTAAGGTGTTAGCTTGAAGAGTTGACAGGAACTTTAAAGCGTTAGCTATTTTAACTTATAAACCTTTCTACTTGTAAACATATCAACCGACCCCGCAATATGTATCGATTTTTTTTACTGCTGACTATTCTATTTTTTTCCAACTGTAGTTCAAAAAAAGAATTACCACCGGGTGACCCTGGTAATGGAGGTCTTGTTCTGCCTGGTAATTTTGAAGCTGTTGTAGTGGCGG
>JANOCH010000320.1:0-5649 GCA_031412015.1 Chitinophagaceae bacterium | reverse complement strand
TTATGAGAAAAAAGTAAAGGTGCTTCCGGTTAACAGTGTACTTGCTATGATTGAAAAATAGGGTTTCAGTAGTGACTAATAAAAATGGGTGTGTTTTTTTTTAGTATAAAAACCTGGAAAGATGAATACGACCGGTAATTATTCTTTAGTTTTATCGACGGCACGGAGCAGCCTTTTGCAAATGAACTATGGGAAAATAGTATTTTGGCTTTTTACAGCTGTCATTATAGGGCAGGCAATAGCACCCATCAACGGTGTTAATAGCAAACTTAACAACACTTTTGTTCTTGTTGTCCGGCTTGACTACCTGATCCATGTCGCCATGTTTGCCTGCCTGTCTGTTTTATTCAGGCTGGCGTATTTTCCAAAATCGGGATTTAATTTATCTAAAGGAGTTTTGTTCTTTGCCGTAATGTTTTTAACTGCATTTTTTTCTGAAGCCTTACAGTGGTTCGTATCGTATCGCGTATTTAATGTTAATGACCTGATAGCTAATTTTATGGGGGTTCTGCTTAGTATCCCTTTGGTCCGGCCATTCCGTTTTTTCTTTCAAAGGCGAAAAAATATATGCGAGCAGCTTTGAGTTGGCTTTCGCGGGCATTGATCATAAAGCAATGTCTTCTTCAAATTCGATCCTTAATATTTTATTGATACCATTTCAGCTTTTTACTGCTTTAGTAGGTCGACTCTCGTATGCGACAATAAGGCAGTCACATTATTTGGGTGATTAGGTGGTAAGAGAAAGATGCTTAATAGAGATGGAGTTAAAAAAATGGATAATAGAATAATATGGAAGCACGCATAAATACAGATCAATTAAGATCTGCTGACGGTAATAAGCTTTATACCAGGATTAGTTCTTATGCAGGTGGTGAAGTAGCAAATTTTATAGTGAGAAATCTTGAGAGTGCTGAATTGAATTTAGTGCCCCACGTCGCAAGCGAGGTGAGTGATCAGGAGGATAGCAATTTGAGAGACGTCCGTTTATTTATGGATTTCCGGGACATCAGCCTGGTGGCTGATCTGACAAAGCATTTTAGCGATATTAATAGAAAGATGGCAGATGCTGGTATTTATATTGGTTGTTTTGAAAGTAAGTACAACATACAATTGAAATTGTTTAAGAAATATAACAAAGGCCTGAGCTATTTTATTTTGATGGTGAATTATGCTTTCAGAAATTTTGTGCCGAGGTGGAAACGATTTACCAAACAGGGTAAATACCTGATATCTTCCCTGTACCGGGACAACTCTCTGGCCGAGGTGCTCGGAAAGTTGGTATATAGCGGCTTTGAAGTGATTAATTACAAGTACCATGAAAATCTTACTTATCTGATCTTAAGGAAAAAGGCTGATCCTAAAACTGATCAGGTGTCTACTTCAAGGTTTATTGTGAGATTGAACAGGATTGGCAAAGGAGGAAAGACGATCAAAATTTACAAGATTCGGACTATGTATCCTTTTTCAGAATTTATCCAGGATTATGTTGTTAAAATAAATGGGTATGATACGATTGGTAAGCCTAAGAACGATTTCAGACTTACCAGGGTCGGTAAAGTGATCCGGAAACTGTGGCTGGATGAGATCCCCCAATTTTTTAACTGGATTCGGGGAGATATAAAATTGGTGGGTGTCAGGCCGATCAGCAGGTATGGATTTTATTGTCTTCCGCAGGATTTGCAGGAGAAGAGAATTAAGAGCAAACCGGGCCTGATACCACCACATGTATCATTGCGTCTCAAAGGTTTTGCAGGTGTTATAAAAGCCGAGAGGCAGTATTTGGAAGAACGAGAAAATCATCCGATAAGGACCGATATAAAATATTTTTTCCTTGCTATATTTAATATTTTGACATTAAGGGCAAAAAGCTCATGATTGGGGAGATTGTTTTGTTCTAAGTCAATTGGGATTTACAAGCCGCGTTAATTTTTTTTAATGATAGAACCGGAAGCAAAAACAGTGAGAGACCTGGTAATTGACAATACGCTGGATAGTTTTTTTTGGGCGGATTACGCTGATCTTTGGCATAACAGCAAGAGCAGATCGCCGTTTCAGGCGCCTGGTATATTGCAATTCTTTTCCCAGAAGTACACGAACAGTGTGATTGCAATCAGGCTAAAACGTGAGCAAAGCACTGTCGGTGCTGTTTTATTGAAAAAGGAAAGAAATATCTATTCTTTTTTAAGCGATTTAAAAACCGATGCAAATTTTTTTGTATTTCGCAATAATTGTTCTGATGGGGATATTGACAATTTCTTTGCAGGACTCCTGGATTTTATCAAGCAACAGCATTCGGCGGTGATTTTCAATAATGTGGCGTCATGGGCGGGTTATTTTCCCGTATTTGAGAAATGCGCCGCTAAAAGTAATTTATTTTTCCAGGCAATTGATTATTCAGTATGTCCTGTTCTTAAATGCGAGACACCCGAGGAGATACGTGCCATCATTAATCGCTCAAGAACACTCAGGAACAGTGTCAATAAGATTAAGCACAATCAAAAAGCCGTGTTTGAAGTCTTAACCGATGACGAGGATTTGGAAAACTGGGTGAAGGAATTTTGTTTTTCTCATATACAGCGCTGGGAAAAAACGTCAACACCTTCTTCGTATACAAATAGGGACCGCCAGGTTTTTTTATTGAAATGTTTGCAAGCGTGGTGTAAAGACAAGGTGTTGGTTCGATTTGCCATCAAAGTCAATCAGCAAAGAATCGGATTCCACATTTGTTTGATCGAAGGGAATTCACTAATTGGTCATTCCATGACCTATCATCCCGATTACCAAAAACTTTCGCCGGCGAGAGTGCTTCTGCTGACAATGGCAGAATGGATGATGGAGAAAAAATTGCGGATTCTCGATTTTGGCAATGGCAATGAGAAATATAAATACAATTATATCAACCAGGAACTTGTGTTAAAACGAGTATTCATTTCCCAAAAGGCGAATTTTTTATTCATAATGAAGAGCCAATTGATCAAATTGGTAAAAAACAATTCCGGGATTTATAATATTTATCAGAAGAAAATTAAAATATACCTAAACCGGAACCGTGATGCGAAAATTAAGACTAGCTATTCTTGAAAACGAAGATAAGGAGTCACATCTTCTTTGGATTAAAGCCTGTGAAAGCATGGAGCAGTCTGTAGAATGGTCGGTAGTCAATATTACCAGGTCAACCTGGTTGCAAGATATACTAAGAGGATCCTTTGATGGCTTACTGGCTACTCCTTCAGGAAATACAAGTTCATTTAAATTACTTTATGACGAGCGTGTGCGAATTTTAAATACCGTTTGCGGCATACCTGTTTTTCCATCGTTGGAGGAGATTTTGATCTATGAGAATAAAAGATATTTATCCTATTGGCTCGAAGCGAACAATATCCCTCATCCCAAAACATGGGTCTTTTATTATGAGAAGGAAGCACTAGACTTTATACGAAATGCGGTGCTGCCGGTTGTTGGCAAAACGAACATTGGGGCCAGCGGAAGTGGAGTTTCAATTCTTAACTCCCGGGCCGAGGCAGAGCAGTATGTTAGAATGGCCTTCTCAGGGGCTGGTTTAAAGCGTAAGGTTGGACCGAAATGGCGAAGAAAAGGATTCGCCGGTAGGGTCTTGTTGAAACTTATACATCCTAGAGAGTTCCGATTGAAGATGTTGAGTTACAAAAAAGAACGTTCTGAGAAGCAGCGGGATTTCGTACTGCTCCAGGAATACATCCGGCATACATATGAATGGCGCTGTGTTAGAATAGGAGACTCTTTTTTCGCACATAAAAAATTAGTACGTAACGAAAAGGCCAGCGGCAGTTTGCTCAAGGGTTATGATCAACCCCCGGTCGATTTATTAAATTTTGTCAGGCAAATTACAGAACTGAGGAGTTTTCAGTCCCAGGCGGTGGATATTTTCGCTACTGACAAGGGAACCTACCTGGTTAATGAAATGCAATGCATTTTTGGACAATCTGATCCTTACCAGATGTTGATAGATGGGCAATCCGGCCGGTATATTTTTGATAAAGACCAGTGGATTTTTGAAGCAGGCGATTTTAATAAATATGAGTGCTTTCTGTTAAGGCTGGAGACTTTTACAGCCAACCTGGCCGGGATTAAAGGCAATTAATTCCAGATCTATGAAATTGTTGTTTGTTGTAAGTGGAAATGTAAAACCTTTTACGATTACCCCCTTTATTCAAGCTCAGGGCGAAGCGTTACAAGACAAGGGGGTTGAATTATCTTATTTCCGCATTGAGGGGGGAGGTCTGAAAAATTATTTTAAACATATTTATTACCTGCGAAAGCAAATTCAGACGAATAGGGTGGATTTGATCCATGCCCATTATTCGCTTTCTGGTTGCGTGGCTGTTCTTGCAGGTCGCAAAATTCCCGTTGTACTTTCGTTAATGGGTACAGACGCCCTGGGAGATTTTGTAGGAGAAAAAAGGATCAAATTGAGCAGCCGCTTTTTTATACTTCTTACATGGCTAGTTCAGCCATTTTTAAAAGCCATTATATCCAAATCTTCGGAAGTTGAGAAAATTGTTTACCGGAAAAAAATTTCTTACGTCATACCCAATGGGGTTCAATTAGATAAATTTATCGCTTCTGAAGAAGGATTCAGATCAAGGCTGGGGCTTAAAGCAGACGTGAATTATATACTGTTCCTGGGAAGCCCTTTGGATAAAAATAAAAATTACAGACTGGCGCAGGAGGCGGTAAGGTTACTCAAAAGGAGCGATGTTGAGCTGATAAATGTATTTAACGTAGCCCATGAGTTGGTAATACAATACTTGAATTCCGTCAATGTTTTTGTATCATGTTCATTTTCGGAAGGCTCGGCAAACGTGATTAAGGAAGCAATGGCTTGTAATTGCCCCATGGTGGTTACAAAAGCCGGCGATGCTGAATGGGTTATTGGAGAGGAGCCGGGCTGTTTTATCTCTTCATTTGATCCGGCTCAATTTGCCAGCGATATCGCTCTGGCACTGGATTTCTCCAAAAACCACCGTCGTACAAACGGACGCCAGCGCATTACAGATATAGGATTGGATTCAGATTCTGTGACGAAAAAGCTGATGCAGGTTTACAGAACCGTACTTAATAATAAATAGTTTAATTATAGGAGGAAGCAATATGCCAACAGCCAGGAAAGTATTGAAAAAAATTTTGGTCCGGGTTTTATTTTATTCCGGATTGCCTGTAATTGTCAGGGAGTTTATTCAAAGGCGCAAAGTGACCATCTTAGTTCTTCACGACCCCAAAGCGGATTTTGCCTCCTGCTATTTCGAATGGCTTTCCCGGCATTACAATATCATCGGTCTTGATCAATACCTGGCCTTTCGCGGAAAGCAGGGTACGGGCAGGCTTCCTCCCAAGTCATTAATTATAACTTTGGACGATGGACATATTCAAAATTACGATTTGCTTCCCCTGGTGAAGAAGTTCAATATCCCGCTTACGATATTTTTATGCTCAGGGATTGTTAATACGAACCGCCATTTTTGGTTCCGGTTTTCGGGACTTCCTTCTTCATCTGAATCCCTTAAACATATTTCTGACCAGGACCGGTTAAGAGTTTTAGAACAGGTGGGTTTCGTTCCTGAAAAGGAATTTGCATATCCGCAGGCATTAAACAAAGCCCAGATAACGGAA
>JANOCH010000319.1:0-14377 GCA_031412015.1 Chitinophagaceae bacterium | reverse complement strand
GCTTTGAAAGATTACGAGCTGTTCGTTTCGAGTTTTAACCGGCAAAATATTGGAGAATGAATAATTTCATTTTAGGGCCCTTCAAAGTGCCCGATTTGTTAAGGAAAACGAACTTTTTATTTTGAAATAGTTTACTATCTTTGTTTCTCAATAGTGCAACGCTTCAGTAAACCCTGAGGCGTTGTTATTTTTTTATTTTATATCAAAGGAAAGGAGGCTACCATGAGCAATTTTCAGTATGTAACCAAAGAAACGCTGGAACAAATGAAGGCAGAACTGCAGCACAAAAGAGGAGTAGAACGTCCTGCTGCCAGCAGAGCCATTGCGGAGGCCCGGGAAAAAGGTGATTTGAAAGAAAATGCGGAATATGACGCGGCCAAAGAAGCACAGGGCATGCTGGAAGCAAAAATTGCTTTGCTGGAATCACAACTGGCAGGTGCCAGGGTAATTGATGAGACAACTATTGACACCGGCAAAGTTTCGATACTTACCAAAGTCACGCTTACTAACCTGAAAACAAAAAAGCAGGTGACCTACCAGATCGTTAGCGAACCCGAGGCTGATTTGAAGCTGGGAAAAATCTCTGTCACTTCACCCATTGGCAAGGGGATTTTAGGAAAGCAGGTTGGAGAAACAGCAGATGTACAGGCTCCGGCGGGCTTGATCACTTTTCAAATTGATAAAATCACAGCATAAGGACAGCGGAACACGATAGCTATCGGGTCTGTTCCGCCAAATATTAATTACCGGAATTCCGGTTTTTGCCTCCTCACAGGAGGCTTTTTGTTTTAGTTAAGTCGATAGATTTGCAGAAGAAACAGCTACCATGCTGAAAAGGATCAGGTATTATTTAATTTCCCTTCAATCAAAATTATTTGGTGGTATGACAATATTTTCAAAAATCATTGCGGGAGAAATTCCGAGTTATAAAATTGCAGAGAACGATAAATTCTTCGCCTTCCTGGATATATTCCCGTTACGTGAGGGACATGTATTAGTGGTGCCGAAATCTCAAACAGATAATTTTTTTGATCTCCCGGCTGAATACCTACAAGAGCTATTGGTATTTGCCCAACCTATTGCTAAAGCCATTGAAAAATCATTTGATTGCAACCGTTGTGGCATCAGTGTCATAGGTCTCGAAGTGCCACATGCGCATATGCACCTTATTCCAATTAATACGGCGAATGATCTCAATTTTACACAGCCGAAATTAAAAGTGACAGAAGAAAAGATGAAAGAGATACAGAGGAAGATAGTTGACCAGTTAAATAGTTAATTGGTGGGTGGGTTGTTGCTAAAACGAACAATTCTTTCTTACAAATTTTTCAAACTTCTAGCCTTTCCATTACTCACTCTCGCCGGGTTATTTTTAATAAAATCGTCCCAGCCTTTTAATTTTTTTGAGGTATTACCCAGAATAGAATTGGACTGAAAATGATGACAAACAGCCACGGCCAATGCATCAGTAGCATCGTAGGATTGAGGTTCCTCGGTAATTGAAAGTAATTGGCGCAACATTTTCCAAACCTGTTCTTTATCCGCATTACCATTGCCGGTGACGGATTGTTTTACTTTTTTGGGCGAATATTCTGTAACGGGAAGACCGGCACTGATGGCTGCCGCGATCGCTACACCCTGCGCCCGGCCCAGTTTCAGCATACTTTGTACATTCTTGCCAAAGAAAGGGGCCTCGATCGCAAACTCATCCGGCTTGAATTTTTTAATGAGATCTTCTACCTTCTGATGTATAAGCTGCAGGCGATCGTAATTATCTTTTTTGGATGATAATTTTAAGGCGTGCATTACTTTCATCTTTACATGATTCCCGTTTACTTCTATGATACCATAGCCCATCAATAAGGTGCCGGGGTCAATTCCAAGGATTATTTTCGAAGACTTTTGCAAACGGCAATGTATTTTTACAGGATCATTAAATCAAAACCGGTAAGAAAATTTCAGCCCGAAACTACAACAAACAGGGTGAATAGTTTTACAAAGATACTTAGGGCAATATGCAGATATCGAGCAAACAAAAAAAGAGTATCAGGATATTTATCAATTATTTCCTCGGGCCCCTGTTGTTTGTGTGGGTGTCTTACTCCATTTATCACCAGGTGCAGCAACAGCCAGGCCTGGAAAAATCGTGGCAGCATATTCGTCAATCATTTAATAGCGGAATGGTATGGAACCTGGTAGCGGTATTATTATTGATGTTTGTCAACTGGTCCATTGAAACCATTAAATGGAAATTAGCCGTTCGAAAAATACAACGTGTCGATTTTTTTACCGCTTTCAAAGCCGTACTATCTGGTGTCTCTTTTTCGGTGACTACCCCTAACAGGGTAGGAGAATACCTGGGCCGGGTTTTGTATATGGATGAGGGAAACAGGATGAAAGCCATTTCTTTGACCATTACCGGCAGCCTCAGCCAGCTACTTATTACGCTGCTGATGGGGTTAGCAGGTTTGATCATTTTAAGATCACCGATCGAAGACAGCCAGATGATCTCCTCGCTTTGGATGGAAGTATTGTTGTATGGTGTTTTGGCCGCGACAGTTCTTTTAACACTATTTTATTTCAGGCTGTCGTGGCTGGTGAAATGGATAGATCGCTTGCCGGGGGCCAAAAAATACGCCTGGTTGATAGAGACCTTAGAGGATTTTAATGCAACTTTACTTCTGCAATTACTGTCTTTATCAGCATTAAGATTTATTGTATTTATCATACAATATTATCTTTTGTTCCGGTTATTTGATGTGGATGTTTCGCTGTGGCATTGCTGGTCAGCGGTAAGTGTTTCTTTTTTGGTCATGGCGGTCATTCCCACTATTGCATTGTTTACCGACCTGGGGCTGAGGGGAAAAGTGAGCCTTAAATTATTGGGATTGTTTAGCGGGAATAGTCTCGGAATAAGCCTTACCGCGGTCAGTATTTGGTTTATCAACCTGATCATACCGGCGCTGGCAGGGAGTTTGCTTATCCTTGGGATCAAAAGAATTTTTAAAGCTAAAAATGGATCGGTTGAGTGATTTTTATTGAAGGCAGAAACGTAACAATACAGGCCTTCATACGTTATAAACAGATAAATTTTTTTCTGATGAATGGATTTTTAAAGTTGATCACTATACCGGCTATTGTGTTAATGGCTTTTTCTACGCGGGCAAATACTCATTTCCAGGATCAATGCAATATTAAGAATACGTCGTTCAAAGCAGGTGAAAAGATCACCATGACGGTATACTATGCCGTCGCGGGTGTGTATTTACATGGGGGCACTGCCACTTTTACCAATACACTGGAGATATTAAATAATAAGCCGGTGTATCACATAGTGGGGGAGGGCCACACGAACTCATCTTATGATCTGATCTTTAAGGTCCGGGACCGGTATGAGACTTATATTGATACTACTACCATGCAACCGCTGAAGTTTATCCGTAATGTCAATGAAGGTGGTTATAAAAAATACCAGAATGTTACGTTCAATAAAACAGCGAATACGGCGGTAACCAATGACGGTGTATTTAAAGTACCTGCTTGTGTCCAGGATGTGGTAAGCGCCGTTTTTTATGCACGCAATGTTGATTTTGAAAACTTGCAGCCCAATGACAAGATCGCTTTTTCCATGTTCCTGGATAATGAAGTGTATAATATGTATATCAGGTTCCTGGGCAGGGAAACGATCAAGACGAAGTATGGAAAATTCAGGGCGATCAAATTCAAACCTTTGCTTATAAAGGGAACTATTTTTGAAGGCGGTGAAAATATGACCGTTTGGGTAACGGATGATGACAACCGCATTCCTATCAGGATAGAAAGCCCCATTTCTGTAGGTAAAGTGAAAATAGATATGATGGGTCATGAAAATCTGCGATATCCCCTTAGCTCCCTTATCAGGAGAAGGGACTAAATGACCATTCAATATTTATTGGCCGGCTAACAATTAGATTATCTCCTCCAATTTGAAGAAGTCCGTAGGTCGTATTCCTTTCTCGGTTTGTTGCAGGTTGCAGCATTCATGCACAGGATCATGCTCGAAGAAAAGAATGTAATTATTTTCTACCGCTTCTTTCAAAAAGGATTTTTTTTCATTCAACGTAATTAGCGGATACATATCATAGGCCATCACATAGGGGATAGGTATATGACCGGCGGATGGTAACAGATCCGCCATATATACAATTGTTTTTCCTTTATATTCTATTTTCGGCAACATCATATCCTTTGTATGGCCGTTGGCAAACCTGATCATAATATTTTCAGTGAAAGGGACGGAAGGAATCAAGCCAGTGATGACAGATTGCCATCCGTCCTGTTCGCCAGTATCACCAAACCAATGCGGGACAAATTTTAATTGACCACTTTCCTGTATAGGCAAAATATTTTCTTTCAAAAAAGAAGCCTTCTCTCTTTCATTAGGATTAATAGCCCATTTCCAATGCTCTTCATTACTCCAGTATGTCGCATTTTTAAATGCAGGCACTAATTTTTCTCCTTCTTTTACTATACTTCCTCCACAATGATCAAAATGCAGGTGGGTCAAAAATACATCGGTAATAGTATCGCGGTGAAACCCATGTTTTGCGAGGGATTTGTCCAGCGTATCATCGCCATGTAAATAATAATGTCCAAAGAATTTGGCATCCTGTTTATTACCCATGCCCGTATCTATCAGTATCAGCCTTTTTTCATCCTCGATCAGTAAAGAACGCAGGGCCCATGAACACATGTTGTTTTCATCGGCCGGATTGATCTTGTTCCAGATGCTTTTGGGAACAACGCCGAACATGGCGCCTCCATCCAATTTGAAATAGCCGGTATTGATCGAATAAAGTTTCATCAGCGTAATTGTCTTTAACTAACACGTGACAATCGTTTTTGTTTTTGCCAAGCACTATAAAGCCAGGCAAGGCCTATAGCGAAAAAGATAACCAGGGACAGCACTGAGTTTTTCATACTTCCCGTAAATTCTTCAATATATCCAAAACTCAATATGCCGATAACAAGGGCAATTTTTTCGGTCAGGTCATAGTAGCTGAAATAAGAAGCTGTATCCTTTGTGTCCGGCATAAGCTTAGCGTAGGTTGAGCGGCTCAATGATTGTATACCACCCATCACAAGACCGACTGCGACTGCCAGCAAATAAAAATTATATTCGATCGGTCGTTGTTTCGGCTGCAGCTCTTTTTGCAAAAGCTGTATTTCCTTGTCAAGCGATGCTGTTAAAGGGACATTATTATTTTGTACAGAGTTTTTTTGTTGTGTTTTCAAGGCATTAATTTTTTCATGAAAACTATGCAGTGATTCAGCATCCGTAGCTGTTCGGTAAGCGGCTATACAAATACCAACCCATAGCAAAACAACACCCATCAATACACGCAGATTGCCGAATTTGGTTGAAAGACGGCTCATGACAATAGCGCCGATAATGGCTACTAATTGAATGATCACAACGGTAATTATAAGCTTGGTATCTTCAAGATTTAGCAGCTTGCTACCAAATAAAGTAGCTGCCAGCATTACGGTTTGCACGCCCATACTGTAAAAGAAGAATCCACGGAGAAATCTTTTTAATACCGGTAGTTTTTTTATTTCATTGAATACTTTTTTTACTTCTGCGAAGCCTTCCATAAAAACATTACCTTTTTTAAATTCTCTTTTTTCTGGCTTTGGTAAACGTGAAAAAGTAATTTGAGCGAAACTTACCCACCAAATTCCGACCAGTAAGAATGTAATTTGAGTGGCCTTGCCTTCCTGTCCTTTCATCACCATGATCAGTGCAAACCCGATTATTTGCATGAGAACACTTCCGGTATAACCGAACGCAAAGCCTTTGGCGCTAATCCTGTCCCGGTCGGCAGGCGCCGCTATTTCCGGCAGGTAAGCGTTATAAAAAACGAGGCTCCCAACATAGCCCATAGCAGCCATCATAAAACAAACAACACCAAAACCTATATTGTTTTTATCAAAAAAGAAAAGTAGACTGCAACCCAATGCTCCCATATAACAGAAAAAACGCATGAAGTTTTTCTTGTTTCCCCGCGTATCGGCAATAGAGGTAAGAATAGGATAGGAAAGAGCGATCAGCAGATAGGCAGTTGCCAGGATATAATCATAAAGAGAGGAGTTGACAAACTCCCTTCCTAAAAATTTCACCTTATCACTCCCGTTTTCACTCTTGGTAACTGCGATAAAGTAAATGGGGAAAAAGGTGGTTGTAATAACAAGATTGTATACCGAATTAGCCCAGTCATACATCGCCCAGCCGTTTACTACTTTTTTAGGAGCCGTTTGCATAAGCCGTTTAATGTTATAGATAAAAATAGGGAAATAAGGTCAAAGAAATTAAAGGAGTCGATAAGTCATAATGCTAAGTAGCTATGACCCATACGACTCATTTGACCAAAGTGACTTTCTTTAGCTTTCTATTATCCCGGCAAATAATAATGCCAGTAAAATAATGCCGGCGATGATACGATACCAGCCAAACACTTTAAATCCGTAAACTTTCAGGTAAGTAATAAAAAAGCGAATGGCCAAAATGGCTATTACGAAAGCCACCACATTACCAATGATAAAAGCCGTGGTATTCTCTTTGCTTTCCAGTATTATTTCATATCCTTTTCTTGCAACGCCGCTTTGTTCCCATTTTTTTACAAATAAAGAATAAGCCGTTGCAGCGAACATGGTAGGTACAGCTAGGTAGAAAGAAAACTCTGCCGCCAGGTTGCGGGTAAATTTTTGCTGCATACCGCCGATGATAGAGGCAGCGCTACGGCTCACCCCGGGTATCATCGCAATGGTTTGCCAGAGACCTGTTATGAATGCTTTGCCATAGGTCACCTGGTCGTCTGTTCTAACCGTTGGATCATTGAAAGCTTTATCAATAAACAGCAGGATAATACCACCCAACAGCATCGAGACAGCCACCGTGGTAGGACTTTCCAGCAACGCATCGATATTGTCTGAAAAAAGATAACCGAGAGCAAGGGCGGGAATGACACCAATAATTAGCTTTACATAAAACTGCCAACGTCTAAAATCAAAAAATTTACGCCAGTACAAAACAACCACGGCCATGATGGCACCTAACTGTATAGCCACTTCAAATAATTTGGTGAATTCTTCTTTGTGTATGCCAAGGAAGGTGCTGGCAATGATCATATGCCCGGTTGAAGAAATGGGAAGGAACTCGGTAAGTCCTTCCACGATGGCGATGATAACTGCTTCAATTATGCTCATGAAATGATTTGAAACTTTGAAAATAAATGAATTTGAAAATAAATGCAATAAAAAAGCCGATTTAAAAATCTGATCGCATTTTCAAATCGGCCATTTTCAAATTCGGTCTTATTATCCTTTGGGTTTTTTGAAGATCGCATATATTTCAATGACCAAACCCGCCAGTATCAGGATCGGAGCGATGGTAATACGGGTGGTACTGTACACTTCATCTTTATTAAAAACAGCGGGATCGGTAGAACCGCCACCAGCCATCAGGAACATACCAATAGTGATTACACCTGCGCCGATTGCCATCCAGATATAGTTATCCTTAGCAAAAATAGACGGAGTTGGTTTTGCGTAACTTTCCTTTAATGAAGGGGCAGATGTTGTCTTTTGTTCAGCCATTTTTAATCTGTTTGGAGACGCAATATAGTTAAATACGCTAAGAGCTCAAAAGAGAAAAGGAGATCGAAAGAGAAAAAGAGGCAGGCGCTTTAAAGAGTTAAAAGGGCTGCAAATTTCTATTTTTGAATCCTGTCCTAGCCAAAAAGATAGCTCGAAATAACTCTTTTTCTCTTTCCATCTTTTGACCTCTTAGCTTAATAGAGATCATCCAGTTTCATCCGCAAGTATTTTAATACGCTCCGGTGCGTACTGAACAGGGTAATGCAGATACCCAATATGATCAGCCCGCCAAAGAGCAAGGCCAGTGTAGTATTGTCATGTATGGCCTTCATTTCAGGCAGTACCCGCTCAGCCCCAAAAATAACCACCACCACGGCGGCAATGGCAATAACACCACTAAGAGCACCATTGATGATCGCCCTTATATTCATTGGTTTAGCGATGAACCAACGGGTCGCACCTACCATCTGCATCGTTTTTATCAGGAAACGATTGCTGAACATGGCCAGCCTGATCGTGTTGTCAATTAAGATGATGACCACCAGGGCCAGCAGGATAGCTACGGCCAGCAGGATAATACTGATGCGTTGAATATTTTTATTCAGGTTATCGACCAGCGCCTTGGGATATTCTACATCGCTGATATAGGTTTGCTGCTGCAGATCGGCCTGTATAGCTGCCAGCGAATCACCGTTCATGTACTGTTGCTTTACTTTGAAGTTGATGCTGTTGGGCAGCGGGTTTGCGTCCAGCACTTTATCCCAGTTCTCATTACCATCACCCAGGTATTTTATCTTCGCAGCTTCTTTAGTGACAAATTCAATTGACATCACATATGGCTTGGCGGAAATATAGTCCATCAGGGCGGCACTGTCCTTGGCATTTACATCGCCACGGAGATAGGCGCCTACTTCCACATTTTCTTTAAAGTAATTTCCCAGTTTATTGGCATTGATCACCAGCCATCCGATGATACCAAGAAGGAATAACACGAGTGTAACTCCCAGGATCGACATAAAATAAGAAGGTTTGCCACGTTTGCCTAAGCTCTTACCTGATTGAGCCATAAGTATTGAATTTTTTTGAAATGAATGGGTTGCGCCCCGCTCTCATCGTGCTTTTGATCAAAATGACGCCGGGGCAGGCAAAAATAACGGATTAAGCAGTACAATCAGTATTTTTGCCGCCCATTTAAACGATTGCAACAGGTTGATATTGCCGTAGGTATGAAAAGATATTTGTTAAAGATATTTTAAGCCAGGGAGTAATACTGTTGATCATCCCTGGCATTTTACCGTCGGTGGGTAAAACTATCTTTCACCCTTAGTAACAATAAAGAAGAGTAGTGTTGAACAGTGAATAAGGTCTGGCGGGTACGGCGGTTGGCGGGAAAGAACTTTGATCAGGCAGTTGTGAATTGCTATCATAAAAAGAATCAAGAATAATTATGGAATATAATTTCAGGGATATTGAGAAGAAATGGCAGCAAAACTGGAAGGAGACGAACGCATACAAGGTATCGAACGATAGCGACAAGCCGAAATATTATGTGCTGGATATGTTTCCCTATCCAAGTGGCGCCGGCTTGCATGTAGGTCATCCATTGGGTTATATCGCCAGCGATATCTATGCACGGTACAAAAGATTGAAAGGATTTAATGTATTGCACCCGATGGGGTTCGACAGTTTTGGTTTGCCTGCGGAGCAATATGCCCTTGATACTGGTCAGCATCCTGCGGAAACAACCAGGAAAAACATTGCTACATTCAAATCGCAGTTGGATAATATTGGTTTCTGTTACGACTGGAGCCGTGAAGTACAAACCAGCGATCCCCATTACTATAAATGGACCCAGTGGATATTTCTTCAACTGTTCAATAGTTATTTCTGCAACACCGAGAAAAAAGCGTTGCCCATTTCGTTGCTGATAAAAAAGTATGAAACGGAAGGGGCGCTGCCAAAGACCGGGCAATTTATAGCCGGTAAACATTTTACGGCGGATCAATGGAATGCATATTCCAAACAACAGCAGGAAGAAATTTTAATGAACCGCCGGCTTGCCTTCAACAAGTTTGGTGAAGTGAACTGGTGTGAAGCATTGGGAACAGTGCTTGCCAATGATGAAGTGGTTAATGGCGTGAGTGAAAGAGGCGGGTACCCGGTAGAGAAAAAGAAAATGCGACAATGGTATTTACGAATTACTGCTTATGCCGACAGGTTGCTGGAAGGATTAGAAACGGTTGACTTTAGCGACAGCATGAAAGAAATGCAACGCAACTGGATTGGTAAAAGCGAAGGTGCGGAAATGGACTTTGAAATATTCGGTTCGGCCTCACCCCAAAACCTTAAACTGAGAGTGTACACCACTCGGCCTGATACCATCTTCGGTGTTGACTTTATGGTGTTGGCTCCCGAACATGAACTGGTTGCTGAAATAACAACACCGGCGCAAAAAGAAGCGATAGATAATTACCTGCACTATGTAAAAAGCCGCAGCGACAGGGAAAGACAGGCAGAGGTAAAGCAAATTACCGGATGTTTTACCGGCGCTTATGCCATCAATCCATTTGATGGAAGGCAAATACCAATCTGGATTGCGGAGTATGTACTGGCGGGCTATGGTACCGGTGCGATAATGGCGGTGCCTTGCGGTGATCAGCGGGACTTTGCTTTCGCCAAACATTTTGATATTCCTGTTACCAATATTATCGGTGAATTTTTTAATGGTGAAGAAGCTAACCCGACAAAAGAAGCCACCTTACAAAACAGTGGTTTCTTAAATGGTCTGCTGATGAAAGACGCGATTGGTGTAGCTGTCAAAAAAATAGAAGAAGCTGGGATCGGTAGTCGGAAAGTAAATTATAAAATGAGGGATGCCGGTTTCAGCCGCCAGCGGTATTGGGGCGAACCATTTCCAATTATATGGCAAGACGGAGTAGCGTATCCATTGGATGAAAGTGAATTGCCGTTGGAGTTGCCACATGTGGACAGTTATAAACCGGGGCCGGAGGGTGAGGGGCCACTAGCTAATATTAGGGAGTGGGTTCTCGTCCCCGACTTTTCTGCACAGGTAGAGAACCTCATCCCCAACCCTTCTCCGCAGGCGGAGAAGGGAGCGGCGAGAGTTCCTAAGTATTCGGTGCATACGCCAAAGCAATATGAACTGGCGAAAGAGATGCGGAAGGGACATACAGAGGCGGAGGCGGAGTTATGGAAATTGTTGCGTGATAGCCAACCAGGAGTAAAGTTCAGAAGGCAGCATCCGATTGACAGGTATATAGTTGATTTCATTTGCCTGCAGGAAAAGTTGATTGTCGAAGTAGATAGCGGTTATCATGCAAACGAGGAGCAAAAAAAATATGATGAAGAAAGAACGAGGGTATTGAATGCTATCGGCTTTGAAGTGATGCGGTTTACCAACGAAGAAGTAATGAAGGATGTTTTCATTGTAAGAAATAAAATAAAAGAAAAACTAGCGGAGTTGGCGTCCAACTCCCCTCTCCGCTTGCCGAGAGGGGTCGGGGGTGAGGACCCAGCCCAACGCGAAACCAGCACCATGCCCGGCTACGCAGGATCATCCTGGTATTTCCTTCGCTATATGGATCCGCATAATGACAAAGAATTTTGCAACAGGAAAGTATCGGATTACTGGGGACAGGTAGACTTATACATTGGCGGAACTGAACATGCCGTGGGCCATTTGCTATATAGCCGTATGTGGACGAAAGTGTTGTATGACTTAGGATATATAGGACATGATGAACCGTATAAGAAATTGGTGAATCAGGGGATGATAACCGGAAAGTCATTTTTCCTTGATGGTAGACAGTATGTGCTTGAAGAAAAATTGAATCAAAAAAAGTCGATTGTTTCACTGACATCATTTCAATCTAAAAGAAAGTTTACTGATTTAATAGAATTAAATGGTGGAATATGGAATATGACACACGATGAATTTGAAGGTGGGTTTAGATTGAGGTATGCCCATCAATATTTAGATTCTCAGGGAAGGTTGACAAAATCAATGTTTGAATTATATAAGAAAGAACAAGGGCAACTATCTCCGATTTTTGAAAAAGAAACTTACATAGATTGGGAGCAGGAGGAAAAAACAGAAACTGGAGAACCATTTTTATCGGGAGTAGTAATTGAAAAGATGTCTAAGTCGAAATACAATGTTGATAATCCAGATGAGATTGTAAAAAAATACGGCGCCGACACTTTCCGCATGTACGAAATGTTCCTCGGCCCGGTAGAAATGAGTAAACCCTGGGATACCAAAGGAATCGAAGGAGTGCATCGCTTTTTGAAAAAGCTCTGGCGTTTATTTTATGACGAGGTAAAAGGAAAAGTATGGAGCGAGGAAAAAGCCACCGATGCGGAATTGAAAGTATTGCACAAGACCATCAAACAAATCGAAGAAGTAACAGAACGTTTCAGTTTTAATACCGGTGTAAGTGGTTTTATGATCGCTGTCAATGAGCTAAGCGATTTGAAATGTCACAAAAAAGAGATACTTGAACCTTTACTGATATTGCTTACACCGTATGCTCCACATATAGCAGCAGAGTTGTACAACCTCCTCCAAACCTCCTCCAAAGGGGGAGGCTCTGCAGCCGCGCAAGGCCAGCTTATCGAAAATTCTTTTTCAAAAGATAATGTCAAATTATCGGAGACTTCGCAAGTCTCTCCGCCAACTGGCGGAGGAGATTTAGAGGGGGCCGCTTCTGTATTAGATGCTACCTATCCCGTATACGATCCAAAATATTTGATTGAAAGCAGCAAAGAGTATCCGATTTCTGTTAATGGTAAGCTTCGCACTACTATGAATATTGCCCTCGATGCAGCACAACCTGAAGTAGAAAAGATAGTATTGGAAAATGAAGTGGTGCAAAAATGGCTCGAAGGTAAATCGCCAAAGAAGATCATTTTTGTCAAAGGAAAAATGGTGAATATAGTTGTATAGCTTAAACGAGAAATCGAGTTTAGACAATTGGCTATAAATAAAGTTATTTCGAAAAGTGGGGGCTGTGCATAGATGACCTCCTCTTTTGGAGGCAACCAAAGGTTGGGAACGCAGTTCGGGGAGGAGGCCGGAAAAATGGTGAATATTGTAGTTAAACTGAACAGAAATAAATTAAGCCGGTCCTGCCTGGGGTAAGACCGGTTTTTTTATTTAGTTATTTGAACAAACTGTTTATCATTATCGTTTTACTATTGAATTGAAGTTTATGGCAAAACCATCCATTCAACTCGCAGAAGCTTTTAGGGAAACAGCCCGCCGTTTACGTAGTGGCGTACATTATGCCTGGGGACATCATGGAGCTTGCAATTGTGGCAATCTGCTGCAGGTACTAACGCCATTTACGGAAGGCGAAATTCTTCGGAATGCTCATTCCTCAGTCGGTGAATGGACGGAATTAGCAGAAGAATATTGTTCTGCCACGAATGCACCGGTAAACCTGGTTATGTCAAAACTGGAAGAAGCAGGATTAAGCCCGGTGGATGTTCATCATATTGAATACCTCACCGATAGAGAAGTGCTCAATTATTTGCCGGGCGGTTTTCGCTGGTTGAAAAGAAATGTGCGGGAGGATGTGATCCTGTATTTTGAAGCCTTCGCTGACCTGCTGGAAGAAAAATTGATAGCAAACGTCGATATCGATCATATTACTTTAAATGCTCTAACCGGGAAAAAGGAAGTACAACTGGAGTGTGTGTAAGGCAGCGTGAATATTTTCTTTTTCTGACAACCGGTGAAGAACTCACCGGTTTTTTTCAACCCACCGGGGAAATAGGTGTATAGGATGAAATTGCCATCATGAGAAATTAGTGAGGAATGGAATTATCCCTATCTCATTATCTTTAGAGTTATGAAAAAAATAGTATTGCTTGCTCTCTTATTTATGATAACGGAAGCATCCGCACAAAGCCCCTTACATGTCATGACCTTCAATATCCGGTACAACACGATGGTGGATAGTTCGAATGCCTGGCCTTATCGTAAAGACAAAGTGGCCTCACAGATACTTTTTCATGAAGCTCATATTATCGGTGTACAAGAAGCCCTCCACGGACAGATGACCGATCTGCAGGAAAGGTTGCCACAATTTAAATATGCAGGCGTGGGTCGTGATGACGGAAAAGAAAAAGGGGAGTACTCTGCGATCTTTTATGACACCACACGACTACAGGCCCTGCAAACAAAAACGTTCTGGCTTTCAGAAACACCAGAAGTTGCAGGAAGTAAAAGCTGGGATGCGGCGATCACAAGAATAGTTACCTGGATAAAATTCAGGGATAAAAAAACCAAAAAGATAATCTTTGCTTTCAATACGCATTTTGATCATATAGGTAAGGTGGCGCGCAGGGAAAGCGCCAAAATATTATTGCAGAAAGTAAAAGAGATCGCCGGTAACACGCCTGCTTTGATCACCGGTGATTTTAATGCAGAGCCGGCTGACGAACCGGTACAAGTGATCAAAGACGTTTCAAATCCTTTGCATTTAACAGGCGCTAAAGAAGTTTCGTTAAAGCCTCATTACGGACCTACAGGCACTTTTAATGGGTTTAAGAGTAAAGAAAGAAATGATCAGCCGATAGATTATATTTTCCAGAAAGGGAAATGGAAGGTGTTAAAACATGCTACTATTTCACAAACATGGGAAGGTCTTTTTGCCTCCGATCATTTTGCGGTACTCGCTACCCTTTCATTATAGAAGATTAATTTATTTGCGAACCA
>JANOCH010000318.1:0-10746 GCA_031412015.1 Chitinophagaceae bacterium | reverse complement strand
CACGGATATCAATACCAAAGAAATGGCTGCTAACCCAAACTGAAGTGGGAATACTACCGATCAAATATGCAAGAACTATAAGTAATAGTTCATTCATAGAATTCTGTGGTTGAAGTTGAATTACGAAAGTAAATAAAAAATTGAGAAGTAGGTAACGTTAATTTAATATTGAATTTTGGGTTTAGAAATGTAAAAGCTTAATAAACAGCCAGTTGTGTCTTTCGGTTTTCTCATCGAATTTTAACCCTTTTTTATTGCATTCTGATAAAATTTCCTGCTCATCTGTTGCCAAAAGCCCACTTATAAGCAGTATTCCTCCCGGTAAAAGCTGCGTTTTAAAAAACTCAAGATTCTCCAGGATTACATTCTTATTGATATTAGCCAGAATAATATCGAACATGCTTTCAGTATTTGCCGTATTACTAAGTTTTAAGTCTATTGCCGTGCAATTATTTCGCTTAATATTTTCACTCGCATTTTCAATACTCCATTCCTCATTATCAATAGCGATGATTTTTTTGGCTCCTGCTTTTTCGGCGAGGATCGCCAATACACCCGTGCCTGTACCAAAATCAAATACTCTTTTATTTTTAAAATCTGCTTCTCTCATTTGCTCCAGCATCATATAGGTAGTAGCATGGTGACCGGTTCCGAAACTCATTTTGGGTGTGATAACAATTTCATGCTGCACTCCAATTACGGGTTCATGAAAATGGGCCCGGACAGCTACAAAATCATCAACAATCACGGGTTCAAAACTAGATTCCCAAAGCTGGTTCCAGTTCCTTTCTTCAATAGTTGTTTGAGAAAAACTGATTTGAAACGCTTCAATACTTTTTTGAAGTGCAGAGTCGTCAAAATTGTTTTGAGGAATGAATGCCTTCAAATTCCGCTCATTTTCCTCATAGCCATCAAAGCCTATTTCGTTTAGCACAGCAATTAAAAGATCAGATTGGTCACTTGAAATATTGTTGAACTCTACTTGTATGTACTTATTCATTCCAATAAATTAAAAAACCCTGAGTTGGTCAGGGTTTTGATTTTACTTTTTCTCCTTACTGAGATTCTTCTCTTGGTTTGGTTTCAGGTTTTGGTATCAGTGCCTTTCTCGACAATTTGAACTTACCCGATTTTGGATCCGTACCGATCAGTTTCACTTTTACTTTATCTCCTTCTTTCAGTACACCTTCCAGTGTTTCCAGTCTCTTCCAGCTAACCTCACTGATATGTATCAACCCTTGTTTACCCGGCAGGAATTCAACAAAAGCACCGAACGGCATAATTGATTTAACCGTAGATTCATAAACATCTCCTTCAACCGGTACAGCCACAATTCCCTTGATCCATGACTCGGCTCTTTTTACGCCATCTTTATTAGCGCCAAAAATGCTAACCTCTCCCCTGTTATTTACCTCTTCTATATTGATAGTTGTACCTGTTTCGCGTTGCATTTCCTGTATCACTTTACCACCTGGTCCGATGATAGCTCCGATAAATTCACGTTCGATAAACAATTTAACCATCCGCGGAGCATGCGGTTTTACTTCTGATTTAGCAGCCGCTATGCAATTATACATGGCATCAAGAATATGCAGTCTGCCACGACGTGCCTGGTCTAAAGCCTGCTTCATCACTTCCATTTTTAAACCATCAACCTTGATATCCATTTGAACGCCACAAATACCATCGCGGGTACCGGTGACTTTAAAATCCATATCACCAAGATGATCTTCATCACCGAGGATATCCGTTAGTATCGCGAACTTATCTCCTTTCGTGATCAGGCCCATCGCTACACCTGAAACGTGTTTTGGAATGGGTACACCAGCATCCATCAGCGCCAGTGAACCGGCACAAACAGTCGCCATCGAAGATGATCCATTTGACTCCAGGATATCACTAACAACCCTTACGGTATAACCAAAATCACCACCCGGCATCATTTGCTTCAATGAACGCATGGCGAGGTTACCATGTCCTACTTCTCTCCTGCTTTGACCCCGCATCATTTTTACCTCGCCGGTAGAAAACGGCGGAAAATTATAATGTAAATAGAACTTAGAATCGAAAGATTTAGCGGCACTTTCCACCAATAATTCATCTAACGCAGTTCCCAAAGTAACTGTTGTAATAGATTGAGTTTCACCTCTTGTAAATAAAGATGCTCCGTGCGGTGAAGGCAGCACATCTACTTCCATATCCAAAGGACGGACATCTTCCAGCCCACGTCCATCGAGGCGAACCTTTTCGTCAAGGATCATATCACGAACCACGTAATATTGAAGATCATTGTAGTAATTATTGGCCAATCTTTTTGTCAGATCTGGCAATGACTCCCCTTCCGCAAGACCTTCTTTCAAATGGGCCATCAGCTCTTCTTTGATCCCCGCAAACTTATCGCTGCGTTCATGTTTAGCGAGCTTACCACTTGCCACTTCATATACCTTTTGTTTAGCAAAGGCATTTACTTTTTCTTCCAGTGCAGGGTCGATTTCAGGTTTTTTATATTCTCTTTTTGCAGTAATACCTTTAAGCACCCTGAGTTCTTCCTGCGCTTTCACTTGAATACGAATCGCGTCGTGTGCTACTTGCAAAACGTTTACGAGATCTTCTTCACTGCATTCCTTTGCTTCACCTTCTACCATCATCAGGTTTTTATCGGTAGCAGCTACTATGAATTCTATGTCTGACGCTTCCATTTCAGCACGGGTTGGGTTGATCTTGAATTCACCATTCACCCGGCCAACTCTGACTTCAGATATAATTTCTTTGATTGGAATATCGGATACAGCTAATGCCGCGGATGCTGCGAGACAAGCCAACGCATCAGGCATGACCTGTTCATCGCTGGAGATCAGTGATATCAATACCTGCACTTCACACAAATAGTCTTCGGGGAACAATGGGCGCAATGCACGGTCAATTAAACGACTGGTCAATACCTCATAATCATTCAAACGGGACTCTCTTTTAAAGAATGAACCCGGGATACGTCCTGCAGAAGCGAATTTCTCCTGGTAGTCAACAGACAATGGGAAAAAACTTTGTCCTTCTTTTGGTTCTTTGGTAGCTACTACTGTAGCAAGCAACATACAGTTGCCCATAGATACCGTAACGGCGCCATCAGCCTGGCGTGCCAGCCTGCCGGTTTCGATAGTGACCATCCGGCCACCGCCTATATCAAATGTTTTACGAATGGGTTGTTGTAACATAATTTGTTCGAGGTTTTTAGTTTGAGGTTCAGAGTTTGTGGGCACTCAAACTTTTTGCAGATATTATTTAGTACCAGGCTAAGTTGCTGTCCTGACTTTACCGAAGGATCATTACCTGTTGCTTCGCTTGCGATATGTCCGGATATTCAACGTTCTGTTCATTTTGGAGCAGACAAGTTGAAGAGTAAAACGGGGAAACTCAGTTTATCCAAAAAAAAGTTATTCCCAACATCCTGAAAGAAGTTGGGAATAATCAGTTATATAAAACCGTAAGCTTCGCTGCTGTCATGAAACTTCAGAATATAAGATTTTCCTAACGCCCCTTCAGTACTTTGCCCGCCGTTGAAAACGGGAAGCAGGGGTTTATTTCCTGATTCCGAGTTTCTCGATCAACTGGCGATAGCCGGTCAGATCATGTTTTTGCAGGTAGTTCAATAAACTTTTACGTTTACCAACCATTATCATCAGGCCGCGGTGAGTAGAGAAATCTTTTTTGTTTTGCTGAAGATGTCCGCTGATCTGGCTGATACGCTCTGTTAATTGTGCAATCTGGCCTTCAATGGATCCGGTGTTCTTGGCAGATCCACCAAATTCTGTGAAAATGCTTGCTGTTTTTTCTTTTGTAAGAGGCATTTTAGACTTTTTTAAAAATTCATCCGATTTGTATCCTAATTATTTTGTGGCGGCGAAGGTAAGGCAACTAATTTTAATAGCAAAAGAAAGGGCTGCGAAAATTACCTTAACCTGCTCAAAATCGCCCGTTTTGACCCCTCCAAAACCTATTTTTGCAGGATGGAACTTTCGCAGGATACAAAAAACATACTTGGCCTTCAACTCCCCACCGATCCAAGGTGGGTAAACCTCGCTGAAAAATCGCTGGAAGATATCCTGACCGACCATGCTTATTGCGAGCAAAAGGCTGCTCTTACCTGTATTTCACTGATCCAGCGGTATAGTGACCGGGAAAAGTTGATATCGGAGTTGTCCCCTATCGTTACGGAGGAATGGGGTCATTTTCGCCTGGTATTAGCCGAATTGCACAAAAGAGACCTTAGGCTGGGCAAGCAGCGCAAGGATATCTATGTGAACGAGCTATTAAAATTTGAGGCGAAAGGAGGGAGCGAGGAACTTCGCTTTTTGGATAAGCTGCTTATGATGGCCCTGATCGAGGCACGAAGCTGTGAACGATTTAAACGTTTAAGTGAAGGATTAGAGGATGAGTATCTCCGTAATTTCTATCGCCGCTTTATGGAAAGCGAAGCGGGTCATTACACCTTATTTATTGACCTTGCCGAAACTTATATCGACAAAGAGAAAGTACGACAGCGATGGAAGGATTGGCTCGACTATGAAACGACGATCATTGAAAGCATGGAAGTAAGGGGCGACCGGATACACTGAGTTCCGACAGTTAACATTTTGCAACCAAATTTAAATTCGGATCCGCCAAGGAAACTACAATTCTTTTACTCCATCCCCGATCACGGATGCAAAAACTTCAGGTTCGTAACCTATTCGTTGTTTATAATAGCTTATGAGCTTTACAGCAAAATCATCAAAGGATTCTTGCCTCACCAGTGCGATGGCACAACCTCCAAAACCCGCACCGGTCATTCTCGCGCCGATACAATCGCTATAGCTTTTGCAAAATTCAACAATGGTATCCAATTCTTTTCCTGATGCTTCATACAGTACCTGCAAAGACTGATGAGATGCATACATCAGCTCCCCAAACTTTTTTAAATCCCCGGATCGCAAAGTCTCCTTTGCCTGTTTTACTCTTTCGTTTTCCGTTATTACATGCAAAGCCCTTTTTTCAAGGATCGGGTCACTGATCAGATGCTGATGCCTTCGGAAAGTATCTATATCGATATCGCATAAATGGGTGGCAGTAATTTCCTTCTTCAAAAATTTTAATGCGGCCCCGCATTCCGCAAACCGCTCGTTATATTTTGAATCAGCTAACTCCCTTTTTTTATTGCTATTAATTATTGCCAGCACGTAATCCCCAATCTCGAACGGCAGGTACTCAAATTCCAGCGTATCACAATCCAACAAGATAGCTCTGTCATGCCTTCCCATAGCCACAGCAAACTGATCCATGATACCGGAGTTTAAACCGATAAACTCATTCTCGACTTTTTTGCCAAGCAATGCTATATCCGTATTGGAAATGTTTAATTGGAAAAGCTCGCTTATGGCGAACGCTGTCAATACTTCGATTGAAGCCGATGACGAAAGTCCCGCCCCGATGGGAAGGTCACCATAGAATAACATATCCAGTCCCGAAATGGCATGATCATTCTGGAGCAGTTGATGTATGGCCCCCAACGGATAGTTAAACCATTCCTTCCCGGTTTTTGCGTACGACGTTTGCAAATGAAGCTCGGCTGTTTCCGGAAAGTTGAGACATTCAAAGCGTAATTTTTTGTCCGTATTTTTTGCAATGACAAGCCAGGTTCCCAATGAAATGGCGCAAGGCATTACTTTACCCCCGTTATAGTCAATATGCTCGCCTATCAGATTGACCCGACCCGGACAAAAGAAAAAATGGGTCGGTTCTTTATGAAAACGATTGCGGAATTTCTCCTGCAATGCTGACTTGGTCATCTGGATTATAGTATTTTTAAAAATGCAAAATAATAACGGGGTCTTTTGTCTTACTCATTATTCGGGTGAAGATATTTATTTGTTTACACTGCGCAATATAAAAGGAACGGAAGTTTGTATTACAAATTACGGAGCTATTATTACGGCATTTAAAATATCGGCCGTAAATGATAGCTTCAACGATATCGTATTGGGATTTGATAATGTTGAAGACTATTTATCGGAACAATACCTTGCGGGCTATCCCTATTTCGGTGCAGCGATCGGACGTTATGCCAATCGAATCAAGAATGGAGAGTTCGGAATTGACGGCAAAAACTACAGTGTAGGAAAAAATAAAGGTACGGATCACCTTCATGGTGGGGTGAATGGGTTTGATAAAAAAGTATGGACCCATCATTCCGGATCAGAAAAAACATTATCGCTAATTTATATAAGCAAGGATGGTGAAGAAGGTTACCCGGGAAACCTGGAGTCAACACTTAGTTTTGAACTGACGGATAATAATGAGTTGGTATATAAGTTTACCGCCACAACGGATGAACCAACTGCTGTTAATCTTACGCATCATAGCTATTTCAATTTGAACAATGGGTATGGAACAATTAATGATCACCTGGTGCGGATAAATTCCCCGGCGATACTGGAACAGGATGATAATTTTGTTGTTACGGGCAAAGCTATTTCGGTAGAAAAGACCCCATACGATTTTCGCCAGTTGAAAGGGATCGATAAAGATTGGGACCCCGCAGATGGTTATGACCAGAGTTTTGTAGTGGATGAAAATTGCGCGGTTGATCCTAATACCGGTCTGAAATTGGTAGCCGAAGCATTTTCTGAACGATCAAAACTAAAGCTGGAAGTTTACACTAACGAGCCACTTGTTCACTTTTACACCGGCAAATGGATACCCGCTTTAAAAGGGAAGAACGGGAATAACTACGGGCCTTATTCTGGATTTTGTTTTGAAACACAAAAGCATCCGAATGCCATTAATATCCCGCATTTTCCTGACACCATTCTTCGGCCGGGAGAAACTTATCAGACGAAAACGATGTACCGGGTCATCAACTGATTCAATTTTCTTTCTTTTCGGCATCGTCCAATTCAGCCGACCCATATATTTTGGAAAAGAAAGTTTCCAGCCCATATTTACGCCGTATCCATTCGGCGAGAACTGTCCCGGCAATTACGCCTAAGGCTAGCAAAAAAATAGCGAGCCCTTTATTATGTTCTCCTTTACTGTATGCAACAAAGGCTAATAGACCAAACACTAATAATGGCGCCGCAAAGGCCTGTAGCCAAAACAGCAATCTTATAAACCACATGGCTATTCTTATCATGAAGTAAAATAAACTAGTTCTTCATCCAGGTTTAAAAATGGATACTTCTTTTGCAACTCTTTTGTCCTCTCCGCGCTTGTTTTTAAAAATTGCTTATGAGCTTCTGTTGTTGGTTGAAAAGCTTTGTGTCTTCGGGCGATAGATAATTTTTTCAACTCATCCATTAGTTGTCTTGCTTCATCATCAAGGCAGGAAGCAGCGAATTTTTGCAGTACAAAATCCGTCGCCATATAATTAGGGTGAACAAGATCGATATCATAAAACCGGTAATCTCTTAGTATATCTATCACTATTTCGTATGCTGGAAAATAATGCAACCGATCGAACTTATTGACCATATGATGAGCCGCTTCGATGAGGCGGGCCTTGCTGCGATTATTCTCTACTACTCCATCCCGTATATGCCGGACAGGACTAACGGTGAAAATGATCTTAAGCTTTGGATTGAATTGAAATAACTGGTGCATGCAAAGATCCAGGGCTTCAATGATCTCCTGTATACTTAATAAGTGTTTTGAAAACCAATGAGCAGGAGCCCGGTGACAATTTGCCACCGCACCTGACTCCCCTCCTTTTGGGAACGAATTTTTGAATTCGGGGTGGCCGGAAAGACGGTAGGAGAAGGCTGTTCCTAATGTTATAATAAGCCAGTCAGCTTCTTTTAAAAAGCTATGTGCAATTTCCTGGGATTCGTTAATGATCCGCAAACCTTCTGAACGGTCTATATGTGAAAAGCGGCTATGATGCTGCCAGCTATTCCAGACCTCATTTAACTGAAAAAGGTCAGATTCAGTGTATCGTTTATTCTGAACATACGACATAAGGCTGCTGCAGACGCTTACCGGATCAAATAAAATTCCATTAGGATTTTGCAGAAGTGAAAACTTGGCGTCACCCAATGCATTACCAATATGTTCGGTAAAACAAGAGCCGACCAGTAATAACCTATCACGGTAGTTTATTTGTTGGGAAAGTTTCGGAGCTTCAAAATTCAACATGAAATCCATCGTGATAAGTTGATAAGTTAAAAGTTGATTAGTTGAGGGGAGCTTGTTCGTGAATTTTGCTAAATAAAAAGTTCACCTGCAATACGCAAACTTTCTTTTAAAGCATCTTCATTCAATTCCGGAAGCATTTGTTGTTCCTTAAAATATTGGATCATTAATTCCGAGTCCATGTTGCCTACCAGTTGATCGTCAGCCATCGGGCAGCCACCAATACCTTTTAGTGCTCCGTCAAATCGTTTGCAACCAGCTTTGACAGCGGCTTCCAATTTTTCATGCCAATTATCGGGTGTAGAATGAAGGTGTACACCGATCTCAACGCCAGGAAGTGATTCTACCAGGTAACTCGTCATGTCGTAAACCTGTTCGGCAGTGGCCACTCCTACCGTATCGGCCAATGAAATGATCCCGATATCCAGCGCCACCATTTTATTAACCCATTCAAATACGATCTCTTCAGAATACAGATCGCCATAAGGATTTCCAAATCCCATTGATATGTAAATGACCAATTTCTTTCCCGTTTTAATACAAATATTTTGCATCTCTTCTACTCTTTCCAGTGACTGCTGTATAGAAGAATTGGTATTGCGTTGCTGGAAGGTTTCCGAGACAGAAAATGGAAAACCAAGATAATCGATAGCATTGAATACACTGGCTTCTTCGGCACCCCTGGTATTGGCCACTATCGCCAGCAACTTAGAAGAACTTGCACTCAATTCTAAATTGTCTATCACCCGGTTTGTATCCGCCATTTGCGGGATAGCTTTTGGGGAAACAAAGCTTCCAAAATCAATGGTATCAAATCCAACTTTTAGTAAAGCATTTATATATTCAATCTTCTTTTCCGTTGGAATAAAGGCTTTCCATCCCTGCATGGCATCGCGGGGACATTCAATAAGTTTGATGCCATCATGCCCTACAGGGTTGTTCAGAAATTTATTGATAGTTGACATTTCTTCATTCATAAATACACTACAACTTTTTGCCGGTTCGAAAACCCCTTTAGGAGGTTTGGGAGTTTCGTTGCTTCATTACCTCATATAACATCATTCCCGTTGCTACGGATACATTTAAACTTTCAAAATCCCCCATCATGGGAATTTTTATTTTCTCATCACAGATCTTCAGTAACGCAGGATAAATGCCGTTGTCTTCACTGCCCATCACGATGGCGCAAGGCTCCCTGAAGTCACAATCATAAATATTTTTTGCCGCCGTCATTTCACTGGCAAAAACTTTGATTCCATTCAAGTGAAGCTCATCTACCGCTTTCATCAGGCTATTTACCCTGCACACAGGAATTTTCTCCAAAGCGCCTGCTGACGTAAGAATTGCATCTTCATTCAAGGCACCAATGCCCTTCTCTGGAATAATGATTGCATGGACCCCGGTGCAAAAAGCCGTTCGTGCTATACCGCCAATATTCCGGATGTCGGTAATTCCATCCAAAATCAACAACAACGGCGATTCTCCTCGTTCTACCACGTGAGAAATAATTTCCTGGAGGTTATGGTATTGTACCCTGGCTATCTGTGCTACACAACCCTCGTGATCGTTTACATTGAAGCTGTTAAGTTTTGCCGTTGGTACGTAGTTGACAGGAACAGCATTTAGACCCGCGAGTCGCTTGATCTCATTTATGTCCTGGCCCTGGGCTTTATTATCAAGGTAGATCTTATCAAGTTGCTGTCCGTTATTAAGGGCGTCAATGATGTTCTGCCGGCCAATTACCAGAGAACTTTTTTTGGGGCGTTGCTGCTGTCTGAAATTTTTCACGGTGCAAAGCTAAGAGGTAAAAGAGCAAAACAGACCAGGCAGGAAGTTGATTCTTTCGCTGCAATCATGCCATCATTCGCTAAATTCATCTCATTTATTTATTGAGCTTAAAAATTACTTGGTGACTTTAGACAATCTCTCTCCTTTAACTTCTTTTCTCTTTTACCTCTTTGTCTAACATCCATTTCACTTTTTGGATAGCCGCCACTGACATAGCATCGGTTATCAGCCCATCTTCTGTCATTTGCCAGGCTTCTTCAAACGGTATTTTTTTTACGATCAGCTGTTCTGTTTCTTCAGGCATCGCCGTATGCTGTTCTAATTGGCGGGCCAAATAGATGATCGAATATTCATCGGACACGGAATTGGAGAGATGCATTCGCAGGATAACCGTCCAATCATGTGCGATCAACCCTGTTTCTTCCAGCAATTCCCGTTTAGCCGAGTCCAGCGGATCATCTTCCAAAGGGCCGCCTCCCTCAGGTATTTCCCAGCTATACTCGTTCAGGGTAAAACGATACTGGCCTACTAGGTAAGTATTCAACGCCTCGTCCAATACTACGATGCCAATGGCCAGGTTTTTAAAATGAACTTTTCCGTAAATGCCTTTACCGCCACTGGGATTAATTACATCATATTCGGTTACATTGATCCATTTGTTGTCATACACTTGCTTTTGGGAGAGGATCTGCCAGGGATTTTTTTCACTCATAGCTATAAAAATATAGAACCTGTATGTTCTTTCCAACATACAGGTTCTTCGGAAGCCCTCTCCTTTGGAGAGGGTTTGGGTGAGGT
>JANOCH010000317.1:0-3011 GCA_031412015.1 Chitinophagaceae bacterium | reverse complement strand
TAGTTGACCAGGTATGAACCCTTGTAAAAAGCAGATATGGGGCCTTCCGCTGCAGCATTCAATCCTAACACTCCTGCCTGGAATGAATACTCCTTTCTTTCATTGTTCCCTTTTCGCAGTTTCAGATCAAACACTCCGCTTAGGGCGTTGCCATACTCTGCAGCAAAAGCCCCCGTAATAAAATCAGAATTGGAAAGCAGTTGTGAACTCAGTATAGATATGCCGCCGCCGCTTGTTGCGGCTCCACTAAAATGATTGGGGTTTGGTATATCGAGCCCCTCCATCCTCCATAATAAACCAGCCGGCGAATTACCCCTGATGACAATACTGTTATTACCATCATCCGCCGCCATAACGCCGGCGAATCCCGTTGCCATGCGAAGCGGATCATTCACAGCGGCCGCATATTTCTGTGTTTCCTCTACCGTAAAAGCTCTTGCACTAACTGCACTCATATCATTTAGCGGTCTGTTCTTTTTTGAATTCGCCTTTACGATGATTTCCTTTTCGGAATGGATACTTGCTTCCATCACGACAGTCAGCACGGTTTCTTTACCTGCATTAACCACTATGTTTTGAATAAATATTTCTTTATAGCCGACATGGGAAATAAATAGTTGCTGAGGTGTTAAGGATACCCCGGTAAACTTAAAGTTGCCATTGTGATCAGTCAATATGGATTTGTTAGTACCCTGTAAGGTAACCGCCGCCCCGGAAATCGGTGTCTGCAAAATATTATCAGTTATCGTACCCCTGATGGTTTGCGTGAAAATAGTAGACTGTTGTGCCACCGCAGACAATGATAGCACTAAAAGAAATAGAGAAAAAGGGAAGCTGAATTTCATAAAAAAGGTTTCTGGTTTTTAAAGAAAAGTGAAGCATAAACTATGCTCACTACGTAATATTGATCAATACCAATGACGATAAATTTGTTGGTACAGGAGAATACAGCTGAAATTATAATTCAGCCTTAAAATTGGCCCTGTCCTGTGCCATATAACAGTCGTCATAAAAAAGTTATTTCCAGTAAAACAACTGAAGGGAGGCATACCCCTATTCAACTTTAAAAAATAGTATGAGCGGGGAAATTATAAGAATAGTGATAAAACAACAGGTAAGCTGTTGTATGCAAGGAGAAGATTACTCAAATTTAGTATACTCAACAGTTTTTCAGTTGCGGGAAGGTATTTGTTTTCTATAAATAAGGAGTGACAGATGTCTGGATAATTTCAATAAGAGCTTCGTCCATATACCTGTAATCATCGGCTATGTCAAGAACGAAAACTTCTTTGCTTTGCATTTCGTCCGGGAAATTTTCGCTTAACCTTTGCTTGTGCTTCTTTTCCATTACAAAAATGATATCCGCCCAGATAATAAGTTTAGCGGAGACCCTTACCCTTGCACTTGTCGCTGTTCCGGCAGATTTTACAAGATGATCTTTATTATCCTTAAAAATAGTTTCGGCTGTCCGACTTCGCCACAGATTTCTACTACATATAAACAGGATATTCATGTTTGGATTAAAATTACTCTCTCTTTTACCTCACACAAACAAGAGAGATTTTGCGAAAGACTGCTACTATCAAATATCAGGCATCTCTCCTACCCCATCCCCATTTCAAAAATACAGGCATGGCCAGAGCCCAGGTAGGCATATCGTGTTTACCATCGTGCATTTCAAGATAATGTATATCTTTTTCGCGGTTATATCCTTTGGCCACCAATTCTTTTATTATGTCCAGCGTATCATCGATTGAATCAATGATGCCATTGTTGTTACGGTCCATTGTTTCATCCATATTGCCGCATTGAAAAAAGAATTTCATTCCTGGCTTATAACTGCCGTTTCTTATTTCCTGGTGCATGATGCGATGCAGGTCATCGTTATACTCCTTTTCCGTCTGGTCGATACTGCGCCACCAGAAAGAACCTGAAAACAAACCCGCTTTGGAAAATTTTTCGGGGTGATTAAATACTATATCCATCGCCATTAATGCACCCAGCGAGAAGCCGGCAAAGGCTCTTTCTTTAAAAGAGGTGAACTTATAAGTATCGCGGATAAAAGGCAATAACTCCCGTAATACAAAAGAAGTATAAAAACCGGCATTGGCTCCACGGCCAAGATAATCCTTTTGTGAAGCTACCCCGTATTCCATCTTCCGCTGGGAGCCGGTATGAATAGCCACACAAAGCAATGGGGAAATAGCTTTTTCAGCGTACAAATTCCCGAGAATGCCGGCAAGTCCTACCTCTTTCATGTTCTGACCATCGTTGATCAGCAGAAGACTCATTTCAGAAGGATGAGGTACATTTTTTGGGAGATAAAAATCAATTTTTACTTCCCTGCCAAGAAATACAGACAATAGCGATCTGCTTTCTACAAGGAGACCAGACAGGTTAACCGGTTGCATAATTTCAAAAATAAGGATTCAGGTTGAAACTCGGCCTTAAACATTCTTTCCGTGGACGAACAAAACCAGTTTATATATTTGTTTATGTGCTTTCGAAAAAATAAATTTGGTAAAGGCTACCCATCATAGCATCACGGGCAAATACAAAGAGCCACTCATCAAAACCTTAATTAACAAACTCCTGTTTATGAAAAAAATTGGAATCCTGCACGGCAAAGAACGTTCGTTCCCCGAAGCATTTGTTGCCAGAATCAATAGTAAGAATGTACCGGACGTAGTAGCCGAATCAGTGAGAATAGATAAAGCTATGCAGGGAATGCCCAGTGGGTATGCCGTGATCATTGATCGTATTTCGCAGGATGTTCCTTTTTACAGAACATGGCTTAAAAATGCCGCGGTGACCGGCACGGCCGTTATCAATAATCCATTCTGGTGGAGCGCCGATGATAAATATTTCAACAACTGCCTGATGACAAAACTGGATGTGCCCGTGCCCAAGACAGCTATTATACCGTCACGGGACCTGCCAGATGATACAACGGATGATTCATTCAGCAACCTTGCTTACCCGATGGATTGGGAAAGTATTTTTAATTATGT
>JANOCH010000316.1:0-29334 GCA_031412015.1 Chitinophagaceae bacterium | reverse complement strand
AGCAACGATGTTATCAGTTCTGCCCATGAATGTTTTGCCATCGACTTCATTGCGGTTTCCTTTGGCAGGCGGCTCTGCAAACAAAGCTTCGGCATAGCTTAAAGAGATCTCGGCATTCTTACCTCCGCTAAAGATCAATGTTGGATAAGCATTAGTAAGAAATGACTGGTCCAGTAAGATAGTGATGGATGTGTGGGGGGTAATATAGACAGAGGCCTTCTTTGCTGGAAAACCAGCCGGGATCGAAATGCCTTCTGCCTTTCTTACCCTGCTTAACCGTTGTTCTCTGAGTTCCATTTGCGGAATGCCAGATGGCACCAACATCCAGCCATCAATGGTTCCATAACCACCAATGATATTTTTAGGCAATCCCTGGTTTAATTTCTGAGCGCTTTTCCATGAACTGTCAATGTAATTTTTTTTCTCCCAATTTTTGATATGACTATGCATATCTATCTGTTCGCCGGGACCTGCTACATAATAAGCAGGAAGAGAAATTTTAATGGGAGCATAACTGCTGTCGCGAATACATTTCCAGCTATCATTGGTATTGACGATCTGTTCCCCTGCGGATCCGCCCTGCAAAATAAAACCAGTACGCAAAGTTATTTGCGCTTCAGGTCTCCATTCGGCTTCATTCCAAACCTTGGCGGCAATGATATTTTGTCCCGCTTGCAGGTAAGCGGCGATATCTACTGTTTCAAAATTCCAATGCGTCAGATCGCCTCTGGCAGGTCCGAGTGACACCAATTTCTCATTGATGAATAACTTGTAGCGGTTATCCGCGGACACATGGATCACGAAAGAAGAAGGTTTGTCGGAAAGCTCTATACTTTTCCGAAACAAATAAACACCATAACTATTGGCTCCCTCCTCCGGAACGGCGATCCAGGAAGCATTCCATTGCTTTTTTAAAATAGAAGGTTCGATTGGTTGCGCATAGTTATTTATTGCAATCAACAGACAGGCGAACAGAGTTGAAAATTTCAGCAAGTATTTCATACGATAGAATGACCAGTTAATATATACGGTAAAGATCGTTTATTTACTATTAGCCACTTCAAAACGATAACTTCCGGATCCAATAGTCACCTTCACATATCCTTTGTCAGTACCCAGCACCTGGATATCTTTTGAATTGGCTAAGGCAAGGCCATTCTCTGTAATAGCTGTGGCATTTGCAGCTGGAATATAAACAGTAGCCGTGGTATTTGCCGGAATTTCTACGTCCAGTATTAATATCTCATTTTTACGCCTTTGTTGGTGTTTCCCGTCAATCTAAATCCATCTCTGCTTTCAATCAGCAAGGGAGCACCAACCAACGAATTTATTAAAATTCCCTTTTTTCATTTTAATAGTTTGGAGATCGGTTGTTGGTGTATGGTTTCTCAACCAGTTAATGACGTATGATCGAACACGCAACAACGGCGTAAAGAATGCGATAAGATTCGGGGACTACGACAGTACGACGAGTCCCTGTTGGCGGAGACTCGTCGGGAAAGAGTCGGGAAAAAATTCGCTGAACTTTTACGCTTCGTATATCCATCTGCGGAAATGAGGAGCCGTTTCCTGGCTGACAATGATGCAATGATTCAATTCAGCTAGATTCAGGTCAACTTTTATTTTTACCTTTTCATAGGCTCTGAAGCTCTTTATAAAACTGAGGTTTATAATGTACTGCCTGTTGGCACGGAAAAAAACCACCGGATCCAATTCTTCTTCCAGTTCCAGCAGGTTACTATCCGTTAAGTATTTTTTTTCAAAGCGATCCACCACATACACTACTTTATTTTCCGTGTAGAACAAAACAATATCTTCCAGTTTGAGAAGAATATTCTCCAATCCCTTCTGCACCAGCAATCTTGTTTTTCTTTTCTTAATGCTATACAGTGGTGGCAGGCTAAATGACCTTACGCCAGGTCTTTCAACACCATTATTACCGTTATCAATTTGTAAATTGTTAAGCATAAAGCAGAATCAGCATTTGATATATTGGGTGGTGCACTATTATCGCTTTTATACTATCAAACTTATTGAAACCGCGGAAGAAGTCCTTGGTAAAAATTGACTATTGTTGTATTGCCGCAAGTGGGAAACTATTTTTTCCTGATATAAATAAAATCATAGGAGACGGTAAAGGTCTTGCCACCGTCTGTAGAAGCGTCCTGGTACTGTCTCACTTTATCCGGGCCCATATTAAAGAAAATAAAATTGCCCGTCACCTTCTGACCATTGTTCATCGATTCATAGGTAAACCGCATGGCGCTGTCTTTATATACACCATTCAAATATCGTTGCGAACCACCCATCGACCCGATCCAATCCTGCTCCCAACTATTGACTCCCGCATCAAAATAGTTCAGACTCTTGCCGTTACCACCGCGGCTTGCCTCCCAATTTTCTAACAGGGCGCATTCACCAGATACTTTTTGCACCAGGCTATGACCAACCAGTTGATTCGTTCCGTTTTGAAATACATCCCATTCCCCGATCCAAAAATCAAATTCCCGTTGTTTGGGATCGATTGAGCAGGGATATGCATTATTATATATCTTTTTGCGTACTTCCTTGAAAGATGCCGAACTCCGATAAGCATCAAAATCTTCAAGTTTGTCTATTTCCTTAATATCCCTGTAACCCGAGGCCACGGCCTTCTCCAACCATTGAACAGCTTCCGCTTCCTTTTTCAATTGGCTGTAGGACCGGGCAAGCCTGAGTTCGATCACTGTCTTTATTGGCAGGGCAGGATTTAATGTCAATGCCTTTTCATAATTGCCGATGGAATGCTGGTATAAGCCAAGGTTGTAGTTACAAAAGCCAAGACGATTCCAGGTAAGAGGATTGGTAGCGGTATCAGTTCCGTATTGCTGATATTTTTCCTTGGCTGCTTTCCATTGTTGTGCCTGGAACAAGGAATCTGCCGACCGTAATAAGCTGTGATGTGCGGTAGTTTGGGCCGAGGCGGTTATTGCCTGGATCAATAAAAATAATATAAAACATAGCCGCTCCTTTGATACTCTATTATTGAACATAATCACTCTTTTACTTTTTGAATAGTCAAAGTAAGCTATCTGTTTACCAACACGAAACCGCTGATAAAATTGTCAACTTTTGCCTTGTCAACACAAGGAAGAGAACATCTATTTTTTTATGGCTAGCCGGTATTGCTGCGGAGACAGGCCGAAGCGTCGCTTAAAAAGCTTACTAAAGGAGCTGGTATCCCTGAAGCCTGTCATAAAACAAATATCAGCCAATGATGCATTGGAACAAGTGATGCTGGCCTTCGCCCTTTCGAGTCGACGGCTAATAAGGTATTGATGGGGGGTGATATGATAATTCTTCCTGAACTGTCGCAAAAGATGAAAGGGCGACATTAAGGCGATCTTTGAAAGGGTCTCCAAAGAAATATCCTCATTATAACAGGAATCGATATAATCTCTTACTTCGTTAAGACGCCGGAACATTTCCTTCCTGGTAGAAAGCTTTACCGCATTAACTTCTTTTATCTCATTACACAATGCCGCATCAGACACTAATATGGCTTCCAGTAAAAAATACAGCGTTTCATTAATGGTATCGGCGTTGTCTTCAAAATTTCCCGTAAGTTTTTTGATCTTGTATACTAATGGTGACACCGTTGAGTTGTGGTTAAAAAGCTTCTCCTCGATCACTATACCTCTCTTACCGGTAGTAAACGGGTCGTCCAATAATTTATCGTTCCTTGCCAGCACCACCCTACCGACATCAGACTGATAGTTGATATTAAAATTTATCGTTAGCGATTCTACCGTCTCACCCGGCTCGATATAACTGGAATATTCTGTTCCTTCATTCAACAGTAAAAAACTCTCATCGGAGACTCCATACTTACATCTTTCTTTTTGATAGTATTCTTTCCCGCCAAACGCACACTTCATCGATAAAGGACCCCAGTGGGTAGGATAATATACATCCTTGCCCAAACAATGAATAATGACATTGGCTTCATGAAATTGGGAGACCCATTCCTCACGGGTGAATTCATTACTTTTTGAATCAGGAAAATCGTCAACAAGGGTCAATTTATGATGGGTGCCTGCCATACAAAATGAGTATTGAGTTGAAATTTCATTCTGTAATATAGTGCCGAAAACCAATAAAATAGCTGCACAGCAACGCCGCCTCTATCATTTTAATGTCATAAATGATCCCGGGGCAGCAAACTCGTTACCAATAATCTAGACAAAACTTGATTGACTGGTCAACCCTTTTATCAAAAACAATACGGTTTCATCAAAAAAGTCAATTTTTGCCCGGTGGTTTAATTCTGTAATCACTACAAAACTTTTAATCATTACCATAATTGTTTACCCTGGTAATAGTCAAGGATCTTGGTGCGCAGCACAAGATCATACCTGGCAATAATGAGATTAATATTAGCCCGGTCAAGATTATTTTTTGCCGTGAGATAATCGATAGAATTACCAACTCCCTGCTGGAATAAGATTCCTGCGGCTTTGAAAGACTCATCGTAGGCAGCCACCTGTGCCATCAACGCCTTATACCGGTCCGAAGCGCTACTCATATTGACATAGGCCTGTTCGATATCCTGGCTCAATTGCGTCCTCGTTGTTTTAGCGGTGAGCTCGGCGCTTTTATACCTGATCTTCGCCTGCTTTACACGATTCCTTTGCACCAATGAATTGAAAATAGGAATACTTAAATTAAATCCGAATGAAGTGCTAAGGTTATTATCCAATTGATCCTTGTAGCTGATCTTTGTCGGCTTGGTAAAATTGTCCTGGAACCGCAGTACAGGATATTTTAGACTGTTTACAATGACAGTATCTGATGTGGGGCCATAAAATGTATTAATATACTGGCTTTGCTGTGCTACGCTTACATAGTTGGTGCCAGCGTTGGCTCCGAAACTAAGGGTAGGAAAAAGCTGGCCCTTCGCTACTTTTATAGATTTGCCGGCACTTTGCTGCCGCAGGTCAACAGCTTTGATAAGTGCCAGTTGTTGCAGCGCTTTTTCATAGATCGCTTTGGGCTCATTATCGTAGATGGCGACAAATGATTCGGGCTGTATCTTTTCCAACACGAGGTCTTTACTATACGGTACGTTCATCAGGCGGCTTAAATTTACCTTTGCAGTTTCCAGCGCATTCTGCGCATTGATGATGGCTAACTCATCCCCGGAATATTGTCCTTTCAGATCAGAATAACTCAGGGGCCGGACGGCTCCTTCTTTATTAAGAATATCCAGGCGTTCCACTTGCTTAGCTGTTAACCCTAACTGGTTTTTCGCCTGCTCCTGTTGATCGGCGTTGCTCAATACCTGCAGATAAGCCAGGATGATATTAATGGTCAGATTATCTTTCTCCTGCTGCCATTCCATATTCGACGCTTTGTAAGAAAGCGAGTTTTGCCTGATATTATTTTGCGTGGCCAGACCATTAAATAAAACAACATTACTGCTGACACCGTAGCTGGATGCATTAAATGCCTGCGTTACGGGAGAATTGCTGTAAGGATCGATACTCCGGCCCTGGTTGTAACTGTGACCGGCCGAGGCATTGAGATTGGGAAACATATTCAATTTAGCCTGTTGCCAATTGGCTTTATCACTCTCGGCCTGCAGCTGTCGTTGCAATACATCAAAGTTGTTGGCGATCCCTGTTTCTATACATTTCCTTAACGTCATCGTTGTTTGCGCCTGGCCCAACATCATACCAGCAACCAACACTAACCCAATAAAAATCTTTTTTTTCATCTTCACCTTATCTAAAAAATTATTTAATCTAAAAACTTTATTAACGATCATTCCTATAAATCTTATTGCTTTTGATCAACTCCGTTCTACCATACCATCCAGCAAATGAATAACCCGCTTTCCATAGCTTGCATTTTTCTCCGAATGGGTAACCTGGATAATGGTTACTCCTTCATCGTTGAGTTGTTTGAAAAGTTCCATGATCTCTTCTCCCTGTTTGGAATTAAGGTTGCCGGTTGGCTCATCCGCCAATAACAATTTTGGTTTGGCGATCAAAGCCCTTGCAATACCTACCAATTGCTGTTGCCCGCCGGATAGCTGGGCAGGGAAAAGATCTTTTTTGCCAACTATCTGAAAACGGTCCAGCATATCCGCTACTAACGCTTTTCTTTCGGATCCTTTTATATCCTGGTAGATCAGTGGTGTTTCGATATTCTCATACACTGTCAACTCATCGATCAGGTGATAGGCCTGGAATACAAAACCGATATATTGCTTATACAAACCGGATCTTTGCTTCTCCTTCATCTTGTGTACGGATTCATGCAGGAATTGATACTCGCCTTCATTGAACTCATCCAGCATACCGATCACATTCAATAAGGTTGATTTACCCGAACCTGAAGGCCCCATGATAGAAATAAATTCACCTTCCTTTATAGATAGATTAATGTCTTTCAAAATAAAGGTCCGGTTGTTACCCGTGCTGATCCATTTGTAGATATGTTTTAATTCAAGCATGTTTGTTATTTATTTTTAATGTTCTCTGAATTTAATTATTCTGTTCGCAATGACTCGACCGGGTTGGCAAGAGCTGCTTTTACTGACTGAAAGCTGATGGTAAATAGTGCAACGATCAATACGGCGACTCCCACTAATCCAAATACCCACCAGTCTATATTGATCCGGTAGGCGTAACCCTCCAGCCATTTTTGAGTAGCATACCATCCGGCGGGAATGGCAATGATAGTAGCGATCACTACCAGCTTTAAAAAATCTTTTGATAACAATCCTGTGATGGATGCAACACCCGCACCCAGCACTTTCCGTATCCCGATCTCTTTAATTCGCTGCTCCGCAGCAAATACAGTAAGACCAAACAAACCCAGGCATCCTACAAAAATAGTAAGCCCCGCAAAAAGTAAGATGATAGTCGCCATTCGCCTGTCCCCGAGATATAATTCATTGATCGCCTCATCTACAAAACTAAACTGCAAAGGAAATTCACTTTCATACTTCTTATACGATTTCTTTATCTGTTGAATGGCTTCCTGCGTTTTGCCGGGCACCGTTTTTACGAATAAACTAAAATACCTGTCCTGCGGTTGGTAACGAAAAATAAAAGGGTTGATACCTGTACTCAGTGGTTTAAAATGAAAGTCTTTTACCACACCGATGATGGCGCCCTTATTGCCCCAAAAATTCACCTGTTTTCCAATGGCATTATTAACCGTATAACCCATACGCTTTGCGGCGGCTTCATTGACTATATAAGTAGCTGTATCATTTGTTTTCTGAAAGGAAAAATTACTTCCGTTCATTAATTGCAGGTTAAGCGCTGGAATAAAACCCGGATCAACATTAGCCTGGGTAATTAAAAATTTGTCATCGGGCTGCATACCTTCCCATTCCACATAAGATGAATTGTCAACGTTAACCAGCGACATGGTGGCCGGCGCTGTTGCAGCGATCGCGGTTTGATGGTCCAGGTCATTTTTCAATAAGCCCACTTTTTCTTTTAGCTGCCCGGCGAGCCGGATATTTACCAATTGTTCTTTGTCAAAACCAAGATCTTTTTGCTGCATAAACCTAAGCTGCCGGTACATAAAAGATGTACAAATGATCAGAGTAACTGAAATGGCAAACTGGAAAACCACCAGCCCCTGCCTGAATAGTTTACCGGATACTCCTCTGCCACCCACACTCTTAAATACTTTCGCTGGTTTGAAAGACGACAGTATAAAAGCGGGATAAAGACCCGCGAGGAAACCGGTAATAAGAATAATCAAAAGGAACAACGAAAGAAATAATAAGCTTGAAAAATTAACGGTAATTGTAATACCAGTAAGTTTTTGAAGAAAAGGCTGTGAAGCCCCGATGATAACAACGGACGCAACACCGGCAATAAATGCGACCAGGATGGATTCACTTAAAAACTGAAACACCAATTGCCTGCGGGAAGCTCCGTTTACTTTTCTGACGCCTACTTCCATAGATCGTTTAAGTGACCGTGCCGTGGAAAGATTGATAAAATTTACACAGGCAATGATGAGCAATAGCAACCCAACACCCATAAAAATATTAATATAACGGATATTGCTTCGCTTGCCCCAGTCTGTATTAAAATCGAATTTGGATTGAAGGTATTGCTCTTTGAAAGGCTGCAAAACCATCAGGTCCTCCGTTTTAGTATTATATGAATGAAGTTTATCCCTGATCTTTTCCGAAAATGCCTTTGCATCGGTGCCGGGTTTCAATTGCAGGTACGTGTGATAATTATTACTCTCCCATTTATTGGACCATTCGTCCGTCTTAAAAAGATAGGAAATGGAAATCAGTACATCAAAACGAATACTGGAATTCTCGGGGGGATCAATGACCACGCCGGCTAATTTAAAATCCGCCTCATTGTTGAACCTGAATACCTGGTCCAGCAAAGCAGGGTTATTCTTCCATTCCTTGCCGAAATATTTTTCCGCGATACTTTCCGTGATCACTATTTCATCAGGTGATTGCAGGGCAGTTGCAGGATTACCCTTCAGTAAAGGAAAATCAAAAACCTTAAATATACTATTGTCGGTAGCCTGCATACCATTTACTTCGTAGGTACGGGTGCCGTTTTTTAGTACTCCGCTCCAGGAGCCAAAACGAACGGTATTGGCTACTTCAGGGAAATCTTTTTGCAAAGCTGGCGCTAAGGGGCCGGGTGTTACTGCTACACTATATAGCGTACCAGCCTGGTTTTGTTTCTCTGTAACCCGGTAAATATTGTTATAGTTTTTGTGAAAAGAGTCGTAATGCAATTCATTCCATACATACAGACCTATCACCAGGCAACAGGCCATACTTAAGGCCAACCCGATAATATTGACCGACGAAAAAACTTTGTTCCTCCGGATACTTCGCCACGCGATTTTCAAATTAAATAGTATCATAAAAATTAATTAATTATGCGTTCTATTATTGTTTCATTTGCCTGCATCTTCACTTGTCCTTGCTGAATTTGTTACTCTGTTCTCAAACTCTTAACCGGGTTCTCTATCGCCGACTTTATTGTCCTTATACTTAAAATCAGCATCGCAATCAAAATCATTCCCGCTCCCGTCACTGCAAAAACCCACCAGCTAAGCGAAGTACGGTACACAAAATCCTGTAACCAGTTGTTCATCGCCCACCAGGCAAGGGGTAAAGCGATCAGGAAGGCCACTACTACCAAAGCGATGAAATCTTTGGATAACAATGTCACCAATTGTGTAACCGATGCACCCAATACTTTACGAACGCCAATTTCTTTGGTTCGTGTATTCGTGATATACATGACAAGACCCAGCAGACCAAGGCAACTGATAAAAATGCAAAGACCCGCCGACCATTTTAATAACCTTGAAATATCCTGTTCCGTTTTATAAAAACCAGCGATGCTTTCATCATAAAACTGGTATTTGAAATCATCTTCAGGGTATAGTTCCTTATACATTTTTTCTACTTTGGCTAATGCCCTTTTCCATAATTCGCCATCCTCTCCCCGGGGTTTTAAAGCCAGGTGAACCGTGTAACTATTATTCATTGCGGAGGAAAAAGCTAGTGGCTTAATAGCCTGGTGAGTTGACTTAGTGTGAAAATCTGATATGACACCAACGACCGGCACCTGGAAATTCCTTTCGATAAAATGTCCTATCGCATCACCGGGTTTCGCAAAACCTAAGAGCTTCGCATAGGTTTCATTGATAACAAATTCTTTAGTGGTATCGCTCTGCTGAAGATTCTTACCCACCAGCAATTTCATTTTATAAAGGTCAAAATAAGCGGTATCCGCATATTTCACTTCTACCATTGTTTCCTGCTTTTTATCTCCATTGGCAGACTTCATGGTGGTGGTAGAAGTGTTGTTGGACGCCGGTGCCGAACCGGCGAGACTTATGTTTTCAATTTCCGGAATAGCTTTTAATTTTTGTAACAACGCAAAACGCCTGTTATCCTCCACGTCAGAAAAAATATTCCACTCCGCATTGAAGTAAACAATGGCGTCTCTTTTATATCCCAATTCCTTATTTAAAGAATAATGTATTTGCTTACTCACTATCAGCATGGCAATAATTAAAAACTGGGCTATTACGAATTGAGTGACGGTTAATGTTTTTCTCAGCCATGCTTTTCGTGTTTGAGAAGTGCCTGCATAAGCCTGGTTTTTTAATACAGTTACCGGCTTAAACTTCGTTAGAACCAGTGCCGGATAAAAACCTGATAAAATGGTTACAGTTATTATCAGTCCCAAAAGGAACAGCCATACATGCACCTGGTTAAGCGAGGCAAATGATACTCCCGGTGGTATAAAATCGCCAAATACTTTCAGCAACCATGGCGTAATAACAACAGATAATAAGGTTGCTAAAACAGTGAGCAGGAAAGTCTCGCTTAAAAACTGGAATATCAATTGTCCTTTCCCGCTACCCATAGTTTTCCGTATACCAATTTCTTTAGCTCTTTGTGCCGCCTGTGCCGTGGTAAGATTTATAAAGTTGATACAACCTAATAACAAAAGAAAAGAAGCGACGGCCAGCAATCCATACAAGGTTGGCTTATGTGCCTGCCGCTGTTCAAAAGTATCGTAGTCGGCATTGAAATGAATATCGCTTAGTCCCTGTAAAAAATGTTGGGTATCATCCTTATCATCACCGTCTTTTCTTTTTTCGCGATACTTATTACGCATACCCGCCAGTTGTTTTTCTATTTGTGCAGGCTGTGTCCCTTTCTTCAATTTCACAAACATTTGCGAACTGGAATTAATGCTTCCCCACTCTTCCCAATTCCAACGATTCTTCAATCCGGTGTTGACAATAGTGGCGCTTGAAATAAATTCTTCAAATACAAAATCGGTAACCTCCGTTATGTTTTTAACAATACCGGACACTGTCACTTTAATCGAATCCTCATACAGTATCTCCCGACCTACTATATCTTTTGGCGCCAGGGAAGAAAAATAAGCCTTAGCCCTTTTTTCCGTTAATACCACCTGGAATGGATCCTTCAACGCCGTTTGTAAAGAACCGGCGAGCCATTCATAGTTGAAAACTTTAAAATACTCATCATCGGCATATATAATTTTGGGCTGGTTACGAAAAATAGCGGGAGATTGATTACCCGTCAAAGGAACAGAGACTTTAACACCATAGGATGTAATGAAATGAGTAGCCGCTTCAAGCCCGGTTATATCATTTCTTGCCGCTTCTACGGTTGGCACAGGAACTCCTGAATTATGAATCGTCAGATCAGGAAATTCCATTTTGGAAACTACGCGGTAGATCCGGTCACCGTCCTTATGAAATTTGTCAAAATTAAATTCATGCTGAACGATCACATATATCACCAGCGAAGCGCTGATACCTATCGCCAACCCCGCAATATTGATCAGCGAAAAGATCTTGTTCCGTTGAAAATTTCGCAGGGCTGTCGTAAAATAATTCTTGACCATGGTTTAAAGATTTTCGGCTGCCAGTTACTGATCATGCCATAACCCCAAGGGCTATGCCAATACATAAACATACTGAAATCAATGAATTGTAATACGAAGAATTTCGGAGGTGTACGAAAACGAACAGTTCTTTATCAAATCCGAACAGTTTCGGACTTTACGTTCCCGAATAAATACGAGTGTAACCGGGTAATGTTACAGTACAGAAAACAATATGATGTTTACACCGTTTCGGTCAATCGCATTCATAATCCGCATTGCGTTTAGAAAGGGAACAAGTCACTCCGTTCGCAATGACTTAACCGGGTTGGCGATACCTGCTCTCACGGCCTGGAAACCGATCGTGATAAAAGCGATTAATATGGCTAATGCCCCGGCAAGGATAAATACCCACCAGCCAATAGAAATACGGTAAGCGAAATCCTGTAACCATTTATTCATAAAATACCAGGCCAGCGGTGCTGCGATCACCAGGGCGATAACCACCAATTTCAAAAAATCTTTGGATAATAATTTTACGATACCGGGCAATGATGCTCCTAATACTTTGCGGATACCGATTTCCTTGGTGCGGTTAACAGCAGCCAGGGCCGCTAATCCAAACAATCCAAGACAGGCTAAGAATACAGAAATTCCTCCGGCCCATCCAATGATGCTGCTCCATCTTCTTTCGGCTTTATAAAAATTATCAAGACTTTCGTCAAGAAAACTATACTTAAAAGGCAGATCGGCTACGATGCCACTCCATGCTTTTTGCATGGCTGACAATGCTGGTGCGGGATTACCCGGTTTTATTTTTACAAAAAATTTAAAGGGAGCATAGTCGGCAAACTGATGAAAAAGTTGCGGTTCAACATTTTCTTTAAATGGCCGGTAATGAAAATCTTTAACTACGCCTATCACTACCGGTGTTTTTGACTCCATGTAACCTTTAATTTTCTGTCCCACCGCGTTTTCAACGGTCCAGCCAAAATCTTTCACCATCGCTTCATTTACTATGATGGACGTAACGGTATCACTTGCAATCTCAGGATCGAAATTTCTGCCGGCAATTAATTTCATATTCATCACCGGTATATAATCAGCATCAATAAAATATTCAAATACGTCTTTGTGTTTCCCATTATATTCAAAACCCGAGCGGCTCCATCCTGTTCCTTCTCCCAGGCCTAATTCCGCGCTGGCAATACCGGCCACGTCGGTTCTGGCTACCATCGCCTGCTTAAATAAGGGATATATTTCTTTGGTTTTTGTATCGCTAGCATCCACCACTACAATATTCTCCTTGCTAAAACCCGGGTTCTTACTGCTCATATATTTTGTTTGTTGCAGTATGATGATGGTGCTGATGATAAGAGCAATAGACAGAGCAAACTGAACGGTGACCAAAGTTTTAGTGAAAAAATTTGAACCGCTTACTTTGATCTTACTCTTTAATACTTCGATTGGTTTGAATCCCGATAGTATGAATGCCGGGTAACTGCCTGCCAGCAATCCCACCAGCAAGGTCAATCCGCCGAACATCCACATAATTTCAGGATATAATGAAAGAGAGAATTGTAGTTCACGTCCCGAAAGATCATTGAAATAAGGAAGTAAGAATTTAGCCAGCAATAATCCAAGTGCGGCAGACAGAATACTCAATATGACTGCTTCAGAAAGAAATTGCCAAACTAATTGACCGCGTTCACCGCCAATAACTTTTCTTACACCTACTTCCTTCGCCCGCCGTGCCGAGCGGCCTATGGCAAGCGTAGTGAAATTGATACAGGCGATCAGCAATACGCCACCGGCAATGCTTAGTAATATCCAGATCGTTTTCGGATCTACATTTTCAATGGAGCCACCAACTATCTTTGTATCGGTATGTCCCGCTTTCAGCGACTGTAAGCCGTATCTAACCGGGGGTGTGTTGCCCTGCCATTTAAACCCTTCCTTTTTTAATTCTTCTTCTTCTGACGGATAATATTTGTGACGAAAAGCCACCAGCTTGTGCGCATCGTTGGCCAGCCCACTGCCTGGGTTCAACTGAACATACGTAATATAAGCCGACCTGTTCCAGTTATTGACTCCTCTTTTTCCCGAACTGGTTGTTTCCATATAATTGAAATTTCCAAGCAATTCAAACTGCAAGGATGAATTGGCCGGGATATCTTCGGCAACCGCGCTGATCGTAAATGGAATAAATTCTTCCTCCATCTTTATCTCGATCATCCGGCCCACCACGTTATCCGTTCCAAAGAGTTCTTTCGCTTTTGCCCTGGTAACAACTATATTCTGAAGATCATTTAAGGCTCCTTTTGCTGTTCCGTACAGCAACGGGAACGAAAAGACGGAAAAAAAAGATGGATCGGCAAACGAAACCTGCATACGCCTGGTATCACCATCTGCTTTTATAAAGCTTTCTCCCCAGGATTCACGAATCCTTACATAGTCAACGATACCGGTAAGATCATTTTTCAATGCGGGTCCTAACGGCGAAGGCATATACACATCGCCGCCTGCTTCCCTTCCTTCCATCCCATCACTCCATCGGTATACACGATAGATATGGTCTGCATTTTTATGAAACCTGTCGAAATTAAATTCGTTGACAGCATATAAAAGAAACAAAGCGAAACAGGCAAGCCCGATCGACAAACCCAATACGTTGATAAAAGAAAGTATTTTCTGACGACCCAGGTTGCGCAAGGCGATCTTGAAATAGTGTTTTACCATAACTTTTTTAATTAAGAATTCAGAATTATGAATTATGAATTTGTTTCACTCCGTTCGTAATGACTTTTGCTTCCTGCTTCACTACGCTCGCAGTCGCAATGACGCTATTCCGTTCGCAACGAATTTTACTTCCTGCTTCTCCGCCGCGGCGGATCGCAGTGACGCTAGTCCGCCCGCAATGACTGGACGGGGTTGGCCAATGCCGCCTTCACCGCACGGTAACCCACCGTGATCCATGCTATGATCAATGATGCAACCATAGCCACTGAAAAAACTCCAATTCCAATATGAATACGGTATACAAAATTTTGCAACCATTCATTCATAAAATACCAGGCGACAGGTACTGCGACAATAAACGCTATGCTGATAAGCAAGGTAAATTCCTTCGAAAACATTATAACGATACTGCTCACATTGGCGCCCAGCACTTTTCTTATACCCACTTCTTTTGTTTTTTGTGCAGCCATAAACGAGACCAATCCATACAACCCAAGGCATGAAATGAAAATAGCTATGCCTGCGAAAATTTTGTACAGCAGCGCTAATTGCGTTTCTTGTTTATAAAATCGATCAATGGTCTCATCAACGAAGTGACTATTGTAGGCATATTCAGGATAGGTTTTTTCCCATTGTTGTTTTATCCGGGCTGTTGTCTGCGAAAGGTTGGCAGTGCGCATCTTCACGGCCATCGTAAGGTAAAAATCCCGTCGTGGTGCAATGGTCAAGGGCTTTACCTCTTCGCGGAGAGAATTTGTTTTGAAATCCTTTACCACTCCCACCACCGGTAGCCAGGAGCCTCCGCCGATCCTGAGCACCTTTCCGATTGCCTGTTGTGGTTCCTTCAATCCTAACTTTTTTGTCAGCGCCTCATTGATCATGATTTCACGACTGGTATCGCTGGCCGCATAACTTCTTCCGGCTATTAAATTAAGGCCAAACGTTTTGACATAATCCTCATCGCCATATTTGTGAAAAACAGCATAATGCTCATCCTCTTTGTTATCAAAGGCAAAATTGGAAGCCCAATTATTATCTGAAGAAGCTTCGTCACTTGCAAAAGAGACACTGATGATCTCAGGATTCTCCAATAACTGTTGCTTGAGCGGTTTCATGCGGGGCAGGTTGACGCTGTCACTATAGGCCGGCATCACCAGGATCGCTTCCTTATTAAATCCAAGATCTGCATTACGGACAAAGTTCATTTGCGTTACAGCTACGATGGTTCCAATTATTAACATCTGCGAAATGGAAAACTGGGTCACCACCAGGATCCTTCTTAACGAAATACCGCCCACATTGGCGGAGGATATTTTGCTTTTTAATGCCAGTGCAGGTTTAAACCCGGATAATATCATTGCCGGGTAGATACCGGATAACAACGTAACTATCACTAAAACGATCAATAAAAACAATACATTATCTATAGTGAAAAGAGGAAGATTGCCTGGTACGCTGGCAATATGACTGAGATATGGTAAGGCCATCCTGGCCAATCCTACCGCTGCAACAAGAGAAAATAAAACGATCAGGAAGGTTTCTCCCATTACCTGGCCGATGAGCTGGTTACGGTTACTACCCAATACCTTTCTGATTCCTACTTCTTTACTGCGACCAACTGACTGCGCCGTAGAAAGGTTGATGAAATTGATAGAAGCCATCACAATAATAAGAACTGCGATAAAACTAAGTGTCCATAAAATATTCTTACTGGTGATATGGTCTCCAAGACCGCCATAACGTGAGTCAAAATGAATTTCATTTAACGGTTGTAAAACCTGCATACGTTCATCGGGTCTGCCTTCCGTAAAATGCTTTTTTACGAAGCCCTTCATTTGAGCCTGCATGGCTGAGGCATCTGCTTTGTTTGGCAGGGTGATATATATCTGGTGATTACTGCTCAGGCTGCCCCAGCCGGGAAAATATCCATAGTTGCCCGGATTATTCTTTAACGTTTCGTACGACGCGAAAAACTTAATGGGAAAATCAGAATTTGCCGGAGCCTCTTCGATGATACCTGACACTTTTAAAAGAATAACATTATCCAGCTTGACATATTGGCCTATGGCATTCTTCCAATCGCCAAAATATTTTATGGCCAGCGGTTTATCAATGACAGCGTTGCCGGGTTGGCTTAAAGCTTTAGCAGTGCCCGCTAACCACTTCGAACTAAAAATGTCAAAATATTCTGGTTGCGTAAAGGCGATGTTTGCCGGTTCAATAAATTTTTTGCTTAGCGCCACATCACTGTTTGGATCATTGCCCAATACCGTAACCTGCTTATTACCGGACGCTGCAACCGCCGCCATTTTTTCAATTTGGGGAAAGTCAACCCTTAGCGCTTCATAAGCCGGAGTAGGAATTCCGGGGTTATAGCCTTCGGTACCATCACCGTTCTTAGTCTTTGTTACGATCCGATACACATTGTCATAATTTTTCTGAAACATATCATAACTCAGTTCATAATTGACCACCATGAAAATAAGCAAGGCCGATGCTATACCAACCGTTAATCCGGCGATGTTGATGGCCGAATAAGCTTTATGTCTCACTAAGTTTCGCCAGGCGATCTTCAAATAGTTTTTTATCATAGCAGAAAGTTTATCGCATTTGTTGTTTTTATACTTTGTTGGTTCCTTTTTACTTTACCGCAATTCTTATTTAAAAATCTCCTTTCCGGCATTCATATCATTTATCAATGACTCAAAATATCCTTTCCATCCCGTCTCAGTTGTAATCGCCTTGCCTTTTTCCGCCGCTTTGATCGCTTCTTTTTTGTTACCTAAAAAGTAATGCCCCATCACCATACCCAGGTTTGCATAATTTTCTTTTGGGCTTTTATCATAATTCATTTTGAATATCTTGAAAGCTTCCTGGTGTTTTTTCATTTTATTCAAACTACTTCCATACATCACTAATTGAAGTGGCGTACCCATCGGCAGCGCCTTTAGCATTAATGAATCGGCTTCCTTCTTTCTATTGAATTTTTCCAGCAACCCCGCATAGGTTGATAAGGTGAGAAAATTAGCTTCCCCGAAGTATGTGTTGATGGACCGGTCTGCCCATGAGAGACCTTCCTCCAGGTTGATATTATTAACAAGGCAATAGTTCGCCGCCATGTGCATATTCTGCCAATAACGGTAGAATATCCCGGAATTAAACTCTTTCCTAAATGCTTCGATCTGTAATTTTTGAAGATCCACTGAAATTTTAAAGGGTATCTTTACCTTTTCCCATAGAAGCGAAAGCACCGCTGCGTTCTCTGTTTGTTCCGAAAATTCATACTTTAATCTTTCCACGCTTTCATTCAATTTTTGTACCGCCACTTCTACCCTTAAGACATCATCTTTTGGATCATAATAAAAACTGCCCCATGCTGTATTGAATCTTGAGAAAACCAGCGTTGCTTTTTCAGCACCCATCGCTATAAAAAAACCGTATTTGCCAGCGGGAAGCGACTTGCCTTCGACCATAACATCTGTATTGAACTCAATGGTTGTATTCTCATTGGCGCCAGCCCGCCAGGGCGCTGCTTTGCTGGTACCATAATGCAGGTCAGCAAAGCCATAATGTACCAACCCTCCCCAAATTTTTCCTTCCCTTCCTTTAATCTCGGGTCGTGAATAATTGATCTTTACTGTGGTGATACCAATATCTTCTGATACTGACGCCTTTTTATTTCCATCAGGCGGGAATGTTATTTGACCACGTGCGGTAACGATAAAAATAACGATCAATTGGAAAACTATTAGTACTATTTTCACTTTTAAAATTGTTGTTCTACTTTTTACAATAATATTTCCTGGTTAATTGTTGATTGGTGCATCATTCTGTACGCAATGACTTCACCGGGTTCATCAATGCCGCTTTAATAGTTTGTAACCCGATCGTAAGTAATGCGATCAACAAAGCCAGTATACCCGCCAGCACGTAGATCCACCAGCTAACAGAAGTTTGGTAAGCAAAATCCTTCAACCAATCGCTGATAAACCAGCCAGCCAATGGAAATGCTATCAGCGCTGCTATGATAATGAGTTTGGCAAAATCTTTTGACAATAACCCAACAATGGTTGTAACATTGGCGCCAAGGACCTTTCGTATACCGATCTCTTTTGTTCTCCTGGCAACCGTGAGTGTTGCCAAACCAAACAATCCCATACAGGCAATAAAGATGGAAAGAGCGGAAGCAATTCTTACAATAACGCTGGTTCTTTGTTCGGCCTTATAAAGTGAGGCGATGGATTCGTCAAGAAATTTATAATCAAAATCCTGCCCCGGAGCCACTGCAACCCAGGCTTTTTTTAATACTTCAATATCTTTTCCAATATTACCTGGCTTCAGGCGAACCGAAATATGAGGTTGCGGCGGTTGTACAAAAGAGATATTCTCCGTCCGGCGAACTACGGAATCATGCTGGATGGTCATCATAAGCGGTCTTACTTTATTCCGCAATGACATATAGTTAAAATCTTTCACCACGCCGATGATCTGCTGGTCAAACGGTCCGGGTATTTTTTTACCAATGGGATCGGTCAATTGAAATTCTTTTACAAAAGCCTCGTTGACGATGGCGGAAGAAGAAAAATCGGAGGAATTACCGGTGGCGAATGCTCTGCCCGCCGTCATTTTTATTTGCATGACAGGAATAAATTGAGGATCGATCGCGTTGTATTGAAAACTCCTGTACACTTTTTTGTCATCGGTAAATCCCAACTCTACCCAGGGTGTTTCCGCCATACTGTATACCGATACGGCTGCATCAATCACCTGGGGGTTCTTCAATAAAGCTGTTCTATATAAATTGCCTAAAGAAACTCCTTCTTTTATTGTTTTACTGGTAGAAACTACCACCATTTTTTCTTTATCATATCCAAGGTCCTTACTTGCCATGTAGTTCATTTGTTTACCAACAGCGATCGTACAAATGATCATTACGATAGAGGTAGTGAATTGCCCTACAATAAGTGACCGTCTTAACCAGCCTTTATTTCCTTGCAGTTTCAGCTTGCCCTTCAGCACTTCAACTGGTTTAAAACCGGAAAGAATGAGGGCCGGGTAAATACCTGCGATGACGGCGATCAGACAAATTATCATTATGCAGAAAAAAATAAACACCGGATCAAATTGCAGAACAAGGTTGCGCTGAACTATATCATTAAAAGGCCGTAATAAAATAACTGATCCCATTAATCCGATGATAACTGAAGCCATGGTCATCATAAAAGCTTCACCCCAGAACTGCCGGATCAGTTGTTGCCGTTCGGCACCCATTACTTTTCTTACGCCTACTTCCATGGCCCTTGTTGTAGAACGACCAATAGAAAGAACAATAAAATTGATGCAGGCTATCAACAATACAAGAATTCCGATTATACCAAGTATATAGGAATATTTAGGGCTGCTGACCGGCTCATTACCTTCCGGTAAAATATTATTCAGATGGATATCGGTGAATGGTTGCAGGTGAAAAAAGAAAGTACCTTCCGTATAGTCTTCCCCTAAATATTGTTTTATCATAGTAGGAAATTTCTTTTCCAGCTCAACTGCCTGAGTGTTATGTCGTAGTAATACATAACTCTCACTCTGTACGTTAAACCAGCTTCTGAAGGCGCCTGGTCCAAATAACAGCTTTGCATTTGCATAAGAAATAAGTAGATTGAATTTGATACTTGATTCTTCAGGAGCTTTTTTTACAATACCACCCACCGTAAATAATACCTTTTCGTTGCCAAGCTGTATTTCTATATTCTGCCCGATCGCTTCCGAAGAACCAAAATACTTTTTAGCTGTTTCATTGGTTAACAATACGGTATTAGCAGAAGAAAAAGGTTCCTTTTTATTCCCCTGTATTATTTCAAAATCAAACACCCTGAAAAAAGAGGAGTCTACCATCCTCAACACATCGGTAAAAGAATTTTGCCCAATTTTAATGATAGGGTTGCTGGCAAATACGCGACAGGTAGACTCCACTTCAGGATAGGTTGCCTGGATAACACCGGCCGCGGACAGTGGGGTAACGGTGTTAATAAACTCCTGTCCTTCATATTTTTCTTCCTGCCATAGTCGGTATATCCGATCCGCTTTGCTGTGAAATTTGTCATAACTCCATTCGCTGCGAATGAATAGCATCATCAGTATACAGCACGTGACGCCGATCGCCAGTCCTAATACATTAATAGCGGTATAACCTTTGTTGCGCAGCAGGTAGCGAATGGCAACTTTAAAATAATTTCTGATCATAGCATTAATTGTTTTATACTGTCCGCAACGATTTTTGCTTCCGGCTTCGCTCTGCCCGCAGTCGCAGTGACTATTCCGTTCGCAATGACTTAACCGGGTTAGCAATCGCCGCTTTGATTGCCTGGAAGCTTACAGTGACTATTGCAATTGCGGTAACCAACACTCCTGTCGCTGCAAATACCCCCCACCCGATATTCGTCCTGTAGGCAAAATCCTGCAACCATTTATACATAAAATAATAAGCAAGCGGAGATGCGAGTACTATGGCGATAAAAACTAGTTTCAGAAAATCTTTTGAAAGCAAAGAGACGATGCTGGTTACGCTGGCGCCGAGTGTTTTTCGGATGCCTATTTCTTTTGTCCGCGACTCTACTGTAAACATACTGAGGCCCAGCAGCCCCATGCATGCAATAAATATTGCCAGTAATGACGCCGATGTAAAGATTTTACCAAACTGGATCTCAGATTTATACTGCCTGTTAAAAAGCTCATCTACAAAGTAATATTCGAAGGGGTTTCCGCTGAAGTATTTTTTATATATCTTTTCAAGCGATGCAACCTTACCCTGGATATTATCAGCGGTAAGCCTGACAGTAAGATCCGCGGACTGCCCAGGATAAAAGATCATTGGCACTATTGAACGCTGCAGGCTTTCATGATGATAATCTTTTACCACACCAATGATCTGCAGGTAACGTTCATCCCATTTTATTTTAGCATTCCGCGCCTCATCTGCACTCGCAAAACCGAGTTCCCTGATGGCTTTCTCATTCATCAGTATTTTATCATTATCATTCCACTCCACTCTTGTTTCAGTTGCTGTAAAATTTCTGCCAGCTTTGATTGGAATATTAAAAACCGGGAGATACCGTTCGCCAATAATGGCAAATGAAAATGACTTGGTTTCTGTTCCCGGTTTTGATTTAGGTGAAGAAAATCCGTCTGTAGAAAAATTGTACCCCCGGCCAGGGCCGCTGCCCGATGTACAATAATCCTGTACAAAACTTTGCTGTGCGACTTCATTCTGATAAGCTTCCTTTCGTTGCTGGTAAGTGCTGTCCCTTCCGGCACTTGGAGCAGGTATCATCATCAATTGACTGGTATTAAAACCCAGGTTCTCTTGCTGCATATACCGTAACTGCTGATATACAAGAATAGTACTGATGATCAGCGCCACTGAAATGCTGAATTGAATCACCACCAGTGATTTACGTAACAATACACCTCCCGGAGTCTTATTGATCTTTCCTTTAAGCGTTTCAATAGGTTTAAACCCGGACAAAGAAAACGCCGTGTAAATACCAGAAGCAATTGACCCCAGCACGATCATACCTAAACCCAATACCCATATAGGGTCTAAAAACAAAGAAGCAAAATGCAGGTTCTTACCAATGAGATCATTAAACAAGGGTTGCAATAAATAAACCAATACAAGACCAGCTGCAAAAGCTATGATGTTAACTAATATTGACTCCGTCAGAAATAGGCCCAATAAATTAGTACGTGTCGCCCCTATTACTTTTCTTACGCCCACTTCACCCGCCCGTTTAATAGAGTTGGCAGTACTAAGATTTACATAATTAAACCACGCTATAAGTAATATAAGAAAGGCTATCCCGCTAAGCATGACAACATACCGGGTGCTGCCGGTATGTTGCAGGTCATCATTATAAGATTTTGCCAAATGAATTTCCGAAGCCGGTTGCAAGCGGAATATGACAGCATCCTTTTCTGTTTGTATTTCCCTGCGCAATGCAGTGAATTTTTTTTCAACGGTACGGTAGTCAACGCCAGGGCTCAGCTCCACGTACATATTTATATACTGGTTATCCAGGTTATCAAGATCAGCCCAGAAATTTCCGTTGAGATTTGCCTTATTTCTTAAAGTCTCCAATGAAAACAACATGTCGTACCGTATGTCCGATTCATCACCCATATCTTTATAAATCCCTTTTACCGTATAGGCCTGGTTGCCAAACTGGTTATACAACTGTACTATTTTACCGATAGGATTTTCCGTATTAAAATATTTTTTTGCAGATGATTGGGAAATAAAAACAGCATTTGGGTTCCTCAGTTCAGCGGGAGTACCAGATAATAAGGGGAAACTAAAAAAATCAAAAAAATTACCTTCTGCGTAAGTAATATTTTGTTCCCTGACTGAAATATTCTTTGACTGGTATTGCACAATACCCTGCGCAATACCATCAGGAAAGCGGCAATAGCTTTTTATCCCCGGTATTTTTTCTTTTACTTTATCAGCCCAGCCTGGTTCTACCTGTGGCCAATTCTCACCCTGTACATTCTGGCACAGTACCCGGTACATATTTGGTAAGTTCGCGTGAAACTGATTCACACTTCTTTCCAGGCTTACAAACTCCAGTATGAGTAAAAAAGCAGCAAGTCCCAAAGCAAGACCGCCAATATTAATAATAGAGTATATCTTCTTTTTATAAAGCTGGCGAAAAGCTATTTTCAAATAATTTTTTATCATGGCTTTGATTTTATTCGTTCATTTGCTTCGTTTCACTCGCAATGACAGTTTCACGCTGCAGCCAATGCCGCTTCGTACTTTCCTAATCAATTTTATTAATTTTTACTTCCCCGATATTGATGCCTTTGCTAATGGTAGGATTTCCTTTGTAATTGACCACAGCCTCCCCAAAAGCTGTAAGTTTAATCTCATCCGAAACATTTAATTTAAAATCAGATTCACCGTAGACGGTTATCCTGGTGGTGTTGCCATTAATGCCAAGGCTGTTGATCTTACTTTCTCCATAAACAGTATACTTTTGCTCCTTAACCGTGCCTGATCTTATCACCAGGCTACTTTCGCCATATATCGTTGTTTTGAGTTCGTCTAAACTCACATCGTTTAAAAGCACTTGCGATTCTCCGTAGATCTTCAGTCTGAACTTATCGCCTTTTAAAACGCTTTTACAAACAATGGTCTCTTCGCCGCGAATGGATAGTTCCTCCAGTGTTTTATACATAACGGTAGCGGTTAACACCGTTTCGGTATAAACAGGTCGTTTCCCTTTGTACCCGTTTTCGTAGCTTTTTTCACTTTTGACCACCTCCTTCGCGTCATCCAAATAAATTCGGAGGGTTTTACCATTTACCTGGATATTTATTTTATCCTGGCTTACTGTACTTTTTTCAATGATCACCTTCTCTTCGTTACCTTCTATGAAGGACACTTCTATGTTCGGGCTGACGATCACTTTATTGAAATGATCGACGGGGGTTGTAGTTTGCGCAAACGCCGCTTTAAAAGCAAAAATTAGCAGGATGTTTAGATAACCTTTTGATCTTGTCATAACCGGTTTTTGTATCGTGAACAATAATTATTTTACTTTACCTGATGGGTATTAAAATGCCTTTTATGCTGTCCTTAATCGCTTTACTCTGTTCGCAATGACTTAACCGGGTTGGCAATCGCCGCTTTGATCGCCTGGAAACTCACCGTTATCAAAGCAATGACCAAAGCGAGTATTCCCGCAAGTACAAACATCCACCAACTGATTTGTATCCTATAGGCAAAATCCTGCAACCATTTATTCATCACAAACCAGGCGATCGGGCAGGCGATCACAAAAGCAACAAGTACCAGTTTGATAAAACTGTTGGATAATAACAAGGTGATATTTCCTGCCGACGCGCCTAATACTTTTCTTATCCCGATCTCTTTTATTCTCTGTTTCGCTGAATAGGCAGACAAGCCAAACAAACCAAGACAAGCCAGCAGGATAGCGATCACAGAAAAAATATTAAACACTTTCGCCGTCCGTTTCTCCGAATCGTATAGTTTATTGAAATCGTCATCCATGAACCGGTATTCAAATGGCCGGTGCGGCGCAGTTTGCTTCCATTTACTTTGCAGCAAGGCGATCGTTTTGGATAAGTTCTGACCCGATACTTTTACGATAAGCGTATTTCCCCAACCTCCGGGAAAAAGAACAAGCGGTTCAATAGAATTATGCAGGGAAGCGAAATGAAAATCCTTGATCACTGCTTTTACTTCACCGGGTCTTTGCTCACCGAGAAACATCTTTTTTCCAATAGCTTCTGCCGGTTGCCAACCAAGGGCTTTGGCTGCCGACTCATTAATAATATAGTGATAGTAATTCTTTGAATAATCTTCTTTCTTAGCATCCAGTACATCCTGCCTGTTCAAGTCATTACCGGCGATAATTTGAAGGCCATTGGCTTTTACATATTCATCATCAATAGGATTTCCGCGGGTATTGATCGCCTGCTGGGCACTTACATCCGCGCGGTTCATCGAATAGCCACCGGCAATATTCACGGGACTATTATTCGCTTTTGAAACAGCTAAAATATTCGGATCTTCTTTTAATTCTGTTTTGAAATGATCTATTTTATCGATGATCTTCTGGTCTATATTCATGACGATCACATGATCTCTTTCGTATCCTAATTTCTTATTTTGGATATAATCCATTTGCCCCTTAATGATAATCGTAGCAGCGACTAAAAAAACGGATATGACAAATTGGAAAACGATCAATGACCTTCTCAGCCAAACTCCCGAAGCGGTATTTTTAAATGCCCCTTTCAAAACTTTTACCGGTTGAAATTTCGATAAGATCAATGCGGGATAACTTCCGGCCAGCAAGGCAATGGTAACGGTTATAAGAGCTGCTGCCACCAGTACGGAAGTCTGTGACATATCTGCTAACTGAAGCTGTTTATCAGCTAATTGATTAAAGCCTGGCAATACAAGAGCGATCAGTACAAAACTAAGCGCCAGGGCAATACTTGTCAATAAAAACGATTCACTGATAAATTGCCAGAATATCTGTAAGCGAAAGGCGCCTGATACCTTTCTTATCCCCACTTCCTTTGCTCTTTCCATAGACCGTGCGGTACTTAAATTGATATAGGTAAAACAGGCAATGATCAATACCAACAACGCGATTCCGGCAATTATATAAATATAAGTAATATTACTGTTTGCCTCGAACCCATCATACGGTGAGTAGAGATGGATACGTGTATAAGGTTCGAATTCATAATTGACATAAGCTCCCGGATCGGCGCCCATTTCTTTTTTCATAAACGAACCGATCTTTCCCTGTAGGGAGCTGATTCCTTCTTTATTTTTAAAAAGAAGGTAGGTGGTATAGTTGGCGTTAAAATAAGTCTCTTCCTGTGTGGTTCCCAGGGATGAAAAAGATGCAATAAAATCAAATTTGATCTGAGATGAAGATGGTGAATCTTCCGCTACACCGGTTACTGTATAAATATCCTGGCTGCTGTTGATCTGTAAAACTTTTCCCACGGGGTTTTCATCACCGAAATATTTTTTAGCTGCGGATTGTGAGAGCACCACCAAATTAGGGGCTTTTAACACCTGCGCCGGATCTCCTTTCAATAAAGGAAAACTAAAGACCTGGAAAAATATTGAATCCGCATACAGGAATTTTTTTTCCATAAAGATCTTATCCTCGTACTTTACCAGCCGGTCGGGATCAGACATTCTTACCCCACTTTCCACCTCCGGAAAATTCCGTTGGAAAGAAGGAAGAACCTTGGTGCTGGTAAAATTTCCTTTGGTCACAGGACTTCCGTTGAAACTGTATTCCATTATCACCCTTGCAATACGATCACCTTTTTCCTGAAATTTATCATAATTTAATTCATGCTGCATATATAACACCATCAGCAAACAGCAGGTGAGTCCTGTAGCTAAGCCAGCAATATTGATCAGCGAAGAAGTTTTATTCTTCCACAGACTCCGCCAGGCGATCTTCAGATAGTTCCTTATCATGTGAATGGTTCTATTTTGTTCTCAATGACTGTTCCATATTTCCGTTCGCAATGACTGAACGGGGTTGGTTAGCGCAGCTCGCACCTTCTATACACTTAATTTTATGGGTGCACTGCCGGCTCATTTTGTCAGCGAAAGATTGATGCGACCGCTGCCTGCGCTGACTTTTACCGACGATCCTCCACCATTTAGTTTTCCATCAATACGATCGTCTTCTACGGAACCGCTGAAATTATTAAAGGATGATGTTTTGATCTTACCGCCTTTCATTTTCAGATCCACTCCTTTATTACCGGGCATCTGCAGATCAATGTTACCGGACGAATTAGTGATGCTGACATACTTGAATAGATCCTTCATCTCTACCTCGATATTACCACCGCTGGTTGAAGTTTCAAGATCACAGGACATATTCCTGAGTGACACATTTCCTCCAGACGTATGCGTAATCAACTCATCGCTGATAAATTCTCCATCGATATTGCCGCCGCTGGTGGTCGCTGTAATATTTCCCCTCAACCTTGTCAACCGAAGGGAACCGCCGGACGTAACTAACCTGATCTTTCCATCAGAATTTTCCGCATCAATATTTCCACCACTGGTGGCAAGTTGTATTTCATCTTTGGAATTAGCCAGGTGAATATTACCACCCGATGTTCTCCCGGTGATCTTGCCGGATAGATGGTCGAGGTCGAGGTTGCCACCGCTGGTGGTAAAATCCTGTGTTCCCGATATTCCTGATAATTTGATGTTACCGCCACTGGTAGTAAGATCGCTGGAAACGTTTTTTGCTACAAAAAAGTGAAAAGAAATATTCAAAGCTTTTTTCCAATTCATGTTCCGAACTTTTGGTTTGGCAATAGCCTTCACTTTATTATTGGAAACAGTGACGGACAATTCATAATCCTCCTCCAAACGTTTTTGAATTTCCTCCTTGGTCAGGCTGTTGTTTTTCCAATTATTCGGAGTAACATAAACTTCTACCCTTGACCCGGATTGACCAACGGCGCTTACGGAAATGTTACCGCCTGTAGTTTTAGCTTCTATGGTGCTAATAGATTCCGCAGCAAGCGACTTTGTAAGAAAAGGTTGCTTATCTGATTGTGCCCTCACTAAAGCAGCGGGGATAAGCAGCAAAAGGAGAAGATTGATCTTTCTCATGATTTCATTTTTTATTTGGAGTTATTTGAAAAAAAATTAGGAAAGTATATGCATACAGAACAAGTCCATTGGGCATATTCCAACGAACAAAGAATTGAAGATCATTCGAAATGTACCGGGCGAAACTTCTCATTACCGGGCGTTTGGTTTCGTGATTAATTGGTCTTTGGTCAGTAGCTGGTGTAAAATCTTAGAAATAAAGAGGATAGGGCTGATGTAACAGGCCAATTAAAATGCCGGAATAGCATACAAATGATTTACAACGCAGTAGTAGCAAAGGAAATACGAAGCTGTTCGTTTTTGATACAAAAGCCGTCCGCTTTTGATACACTTTTTGAGTAGCCGGACAGTCCGTCAATACTCCCGGCGGCCACTAATTAATTTATAAAAATGGTTTGATAGATTCCCATACCGCCGGGAAATTGCAAAAGAATACTACATGATCACATCCGGGAATAATCGAGAGTTCTGATCCTGGAATGGCTCCCGCGCAACTGACTACTTTTTCCAGGGAATTATAAGAATCCCTGTCACCACTCATTACCAGTACCGGGCATTTTATTTTTTCGAAGGTCTCCTTTGAAACGGGATCGTCGTTATACATTTTATTCAGTTTCGACAGGCATTCAGCCCAGCGACCGGGCTCCGGCATCAATTTTAATCGATTGGAAAAAAAGACGGAATCATATTTCATCAACCCCTCAACAGAGTAGTCAAATTTTTTGGCAGAAGGCTCAGTGGGTTTATCAGCCACTCCGATCACTATTAGTTTTTTAACGGCTTCGGGATACAAGGATGCGAATTTCAGCGCACTGAATCCACCATCGCTAAAACCCAGCATGGTCACACTGTCCCTGGTAATACTCCTGATCACTTTGAAGGCATCTTCAGCACGCTGTTGATATGAAAATGGTTCAGTGCCGATCTCCGATTTTCCATGTCCTCGTGTCGCGATACATATTACCTTGAACTTTTCAGACAGCCGGCTAATGAAGGGTTCAAATTCATCAATGTATCCGTAAACACCTCCGTGCAATAAAACAAAAGGCTCTCCTTTACCATACACCTCACAATAGATCTTTGCATCTCCAGATTTAACATATTTACCCGTTTTCGGATTATTTCCATAGGGAATCTTCTGGCTAAAAACAGCGGCAGCCGATAATAACATGAGGCATGACAATATTAGGTTTCCGTTCCCTTTCAATTGAAAGATTTTAAATAATACTAGTCTACCTTTAAACACAGGTTTGACTACTCCGTTCTCAATGATTTGACAGGATTAGCAATGGCGGCTTTAATAGCCTGGAAACTTACGGTCGCCATAGCAATAATTACAGCGATGAGGCCAGATAAAGCAAAGATCCACCAGCCAATATCAATACGGTAAGCGAAATCCTGCAGCCAATTATTCATTACCCACCAGGCCAGGGGTGAAGCTACCAGCAATGAACAAATGACAAGTTTCAAAAAATCTCTGGTCAACAACGAAGCAATGCTGGTAACCGTAGCGCCGAGTACTTTACGAATACCGATCTCTTTAATGCGACGTTGTGCGGCCAAATGTGCCAGCCCAAACAATCCCAAACAACAAATGATAACAGACAGCACCGCCGCTACACTGATTATCTTTTGCCAACGCCGCTCCTGCTCATAGGCGCCAGCATTTAGTTCATCCAAAAAATCATATTCATACAAGGCAGTGGGCATAGCTTTTTTGTAGGCTGCTTCTATCGCTTTCAATGCCCGTTGCTGATTCTGTTTCTCAATTCTTACCCAGATACCCTGGGAGTCCCAGTCACAAACGATCATCACCATAGGTTTGATGGGTTCACGCAGTGAACCGCTATGATAATCTTCAATAACGCCAACAATCGTTTTAAGTTCCTTATCAAACCTATCGCTGGTGTATAACTGTGCGCCCAGCGGTGATTCCAATCCGGCCGCCTTCACAAATGCTTCGTTTACGATAAC
>JANOCH010000315.1:0-3533 GCA_031412015.1 Chitinophagaceae bacterium | reverse complement strand
TCAAAACTCCAGTTCGTCAGATCGTCCAGTTTACCATTAAAATCTTTTTGAATTTTTGTTTTGCTGCGAAGGCTCTGAGTGGGCTTATAACCGTCAAGCCAAATGTATTCTAACTTTGCTGCCATAAATGATGGGTTGTTTTCTTATTAAAATAAAATTGAATTGCAATTTTACGACATTAAAGCCGAAAATGACGCCCACCGTTTAAAAAAAGTGGATAATCTTTCCTTAACACCCGTTAATTTGTCGGAAATCAATAAAAAAAATCAAATTATAATTTTTTTTAATTACATACCCATTATTACAGCCGATTCGGCGATAAAGGTGGGAGCGATGCCAGAAGATATTATTCGGTTCTCATAATCTTCGGGGAGCATATTGCCGGTAAGAACAAGGGCTGTATCAAGGCCGAACTTGTTGCCTCCAAGGATGTCGGTATGGAGTGTATCGCCTACCATCAGTATATCCTTTTTTGTAAGGCCGGGATGAAATGGAAGGATATATTCCATAGCGAACATGAATATCTGGGAGTCGGGTTTTCCAAAACGAATAAATTTGCGCCCGGTGATTTTTTCGATCATATAGGACAGACCGCCAATGGCAATACCTACTTCTTTTTTAGACATAGGGTAAGCTCCGTCAGGATTAGCCACAATAGCAGGGATCGTTCGCCTCCGAAGCAGATTGACGGCTTTATTCAATCCATCCATCCAATCGAAACCTTCGTCATCCAATAATACCAGGGCAGTAATATCATTGATATTGCTTTCATTCATATCCTGCAGGGGAAGTGTTTTAAGCCCCGGGTGCTCGATATAGTGTGCTGAATCTGCTGTGCCCAGATAGGCTACTAATCCCTGTTTTACTTTAAGATCCAGAAATTCTTTGGCCAGCATACCCGAAGAGATGATTTTATCCGGCGTAATATGACTCAATCCGTTTTTAATATATGATTCAGCTAATAATTCAGGGCTGCGGCTGGCGTCATTGGTGATTACGTAATAGGATTTTTGTTGCTCATTCAGCCAGTTAAATGTTTTTTCTATACCGGGGATAGGGCCTTTATAATTTTTTATAACGCCATAAGCATCAAAAAAAATGATCTTATAATTTTCCAGCAACGATTTAAAATCTGTCATGGCCTTAATTGATTTTACTAATTTTTCCGTGAAGGATGCCACGGCTTCAACAATTTGCAATAAAGTAATGTCATGCCAATCCGTAGAAAACTTTACCTCCTGATCTTTAAATGGTCAATGATCTTTTCCGGATCAAAATCCTTGTCTACTGACGGCAGGTAAATTTCAATAGCTTCGGTGTATAGCTTTTTTGCGTACTGCTCACTGAAAAAATAAATTCCATTCTTGATCACATAGTTTAAAATAAAGAAACGATATACTTCCCTTAGGAAACGGATCTCATCAGCGATGAAAGGATTTATTTGATGGTACTCGCTTAAGAAAACGAGGAACCGGTCTTCCATCAGCGGGCCGATTATATAGCTCCAAACCGTTTTATCACCGGCATCACTTACCACGCGACTAAAAAAATAAAAATCAAGCATCCGGCTGCTCATCCTGAACCAGTCATAATCCCAACGGCTGAATAGTTGAAAATTGTCAATGACAGAAAAGTTGCCAATATTCCAGTCAATGAAAACGGGAATAGTTTCAAAACTGCCCGCATTGCATTTGTTCCTGTTTTTTAAAAACTGTTCGCAATGATGTTTGATCAGGGCTACATGCTCTTTATTATTAAATCTTTTCTCGTCAGTTTCCAATTGATCCAGCAAGGTATTTATATCCGTTCTCAATGTCTTGCTGCTTTTCGGCAAAACATTACGGACACGGCTGCAGGCAAGGTGAAATTTACCGATCTGCTTTCCAAAGTTTCGAATATGTCCTTCCTGCAGTCTTCTCGGCATTGCCTGCATTACCCGACTCGGATTATAAAAAATTACCCACGCATCCGTTTTGCCTTTTCTATGCCGATACGTATAGACCCGGTTGTTTTTCAATAAACTTTTTGCCAGAAGGTTTTCAAAAGGATAAAGCAGGTTATTAGCCAATGAATGTATAATGCGGTGGTCCTCTTTAAAGTGTTCGTATTGGCCAAAGGTGGACAGCTTTGCTATAATGAAATCTTCGTCGGTGAAAGTGACCTTGTACACATGGTTGGTAGAAACCATGGGGCTGATATCTTCAATCGTTTTGATAGTCCGCGAGGAATCATATCCTTTCCATGCTGCTTTTACTATCTCAGGATAATTGTTCATATAGCTGTCGTTGCAGAATTTTTTTTATTCTTCCCGGTAAAAAAATCCGCTATTATTTTCCAATCTGTTTGCACGGCTATTATTCCTACCAGCAAAGGGATGATAATACTTCGATAACGTACGATAGCTCCCAGGTTGTTGACACTAAAACCAATGCTCAGCAAGAGAGAAACGGAAAAGAATACACAGAAATACAATACATTTTTTGAATGTATCATATTTTTTTTCCGGAAGAAAAGGAAGAGTAGAAATAGTAATAATATAATTTCTGTTTCAGTGGCGGCGGCCAGCGAAAGCAAGTGTCTTACGTCACTGGGGTAGGGTCTTACTGCAGAAAGTGTAATGGCCTGCGGTGTATTTTTTAAGAAGCTTAATATATCAGGCTGGAGTTGTTTAATGGGTATGCTGGAATTGCCAACCAATTGTATGAAGGCTTGCTGCTTGTTAACTACCGCTTGTGGGAAATCAAGCCTTGAATCAATGTGCCGAAGAGCAAAAAAAGCAATAGCCCAAAAAGCATACACCGCGATAAAACAGGTTAGGCCATATTTAGGCCATTTATTTGACAAAAACCAGGCAAGAATAGCCGGCAAAATAATCACAAGGACAAAATTCCGCAACAAGAACAATATGAATAATCCAAGTAAAACACCCAACCACCTTTTTATTCCCGGTTTATCTTCCTTATTTCCAAAATAAATATGAAAGATGATCAGGGCAATGCCGGTAAAGATGAGACCTTCTTTGTGAATACCACTGGCCCAGTAAAGAAATGAAGGAACCAGGAAAGTGGTTAGCAGGATAATTCTTTTTTGTGCTGGAAATACATCGGCCATTACTCTAAAAAAAGCAATCGGGCCAAACAGTGAAATAAAGGAATAGAAGATGACATTGACATAGTAATAGCCAAAACTGAAAATGTCGAATATAGAAAGGAACTTAACAAACACGTTAGCCTTAAGATCATTCCAGTAGGAATCTTTGGAACTGAAAAACCCTGTCAAACCCTCCTGGTGATAAGGATCATGAAATAAATTGGTGAAATATTCTGTAGGATCACTTATTAATAACTGGTATTCCAACACACCGTTGTGATGATAATTCCAGGTATCTACCATTTGGGCCAATCCGCCATAATAGTTACCCATCCAGCCGTAAAAGATCCCGGCGATCACTTTCAACAAAAAAATAATGACTAACTGGGGTTTGCTCAAACCTGTTTTGGCAAAAAAGTGGGTTTTGGTCACGAGCCAGGAGA
>JANOCH010000314.1:0-5209 GCA_031412015.1 Chitinophagaceae bacterium | reverse complement strand
AAAATTTATAAGTACACTCTAATTGAAAATGTAAGCAGGGAAGCTTATTGATAAAACTCCCCTGCTTTGTCTTTAACTGAATATCCTGTCATGTGAACGCCTTGCATCCCATTGGGTAGTAGGCTCGAAATAACTTTTGTCCGAAGCATGCAGATGCTGTTTCAACACTTCCTCATTTAATTCAATTCCTAATCCAGGAGAAAGCGGCACGTCAGCAAAACCTTTCGTGATCATTTTTTTACCATCCGTTGTTTTTACCAAACTATCCCACCATGGAAGATCTACCGAATGATGCTCCAATGCTAAAAAGTTTTGCGTAGCGGCCGCACAATGAACGTTCGCCATAAATGAGACGGGTGTACCTGCCTGGTGCATGGCCATCGCTATACCATATTCTTCCGCATAGTCGCCGATCCTTTTTGTTTCTAACAGGCCCCCGGAGGAAGCCAGGTCAGGGTGAACAATATCCACCGCACGTTCATCGATGAGCGGCTTAAAATATTTTAACAGATAAATATCTTCACCGGTAAGCGTAGGCGTTTCCAATGCATCGGTCAATCTTTTCCATTGCTCTGTATACTCCCAGGAAACAATATCCTCTAACCAGGCGAGACGATATTTTTCCAAAGCACGTCCTAAACGAATACCATTATTATAATCAAAATGCCCGTAGTGATCGGTAGAGATCGGAATCTGATAGCCCACCATACTCCTCACATTTTCCACCAGGTTTTGCAATACCTCCAAACCTTTGTCGGTAATTTGAATTTGTGTAAATGGATGCAACGTATTGCCATAAGACATATAGTTGCTTTGATCGCCCCATTGTGCCAGGTTTCCCTGTGCGTTTTCCCAAAACTTGTTATTGACCATAGTGTCGGGTATCCCTTTCAATTTAGCGATAGAAACATCCATCTTCAACCAGGTATAACCCTGCTCTTCCGTACGGTACTTGATCAATTTCTTTTGTTCTTCAGGAGAAGAAGACTCAGGTGTATCCGCATATATCCTTACTTTATCGCGATACTGTCCTCCTAATAATTGCCAGCATGGTACATTGTAAGCTTTACCACATATATCCCAAAGCGCCATTTCAACAGCGCAAACCCCACCGGCCTGCCTTGCCTGTCCGCCAAACTGCTTTATGGATTTAAATATCTGTTCAACGTTGCAGGGATTCTTTCCCAGTATACGGCTTTTAAGCATAAGCGCATATCGTACATCGGCTGCATCTCTGACTTCACCTAATCCATAGATGCCCTGGTTCGTATCAATGCGGATAATGGCTGTACCACCCATTACAGCGGTAAGACAGTAGCGCATGTCGGTTATCTTCAGATCCGACGGACCGGAAAAACGAGTGACTTTTTGTGTGCTTTGCGCAACGAGTTCTTCAATTGGAGAAAAAGCAAAAGCGCTTCCTAAAGCAATACCACCCAATGCGGTTTTTTTAAAAAAAGAACGACGGCTGTTTTCGGGTGCTTCATTTTTAGCATTTGTATCGGTTTGTTCAATACTATCCGTATCCCTAAGTCCGAGTTTGGCTAAATATTTTTGTGATGGTGTCATATGAGTATAGTTTTAAGTTGTTAATTTTTATTGTTGCCTGTTACCGGTAACCTGTAACTGGTAACCGGTAACTGTTTTACCAGGTTCTGTCTTTCATATATTGATCCAGTTCCGGTCTTGACATGGGTATCTTGCCCGGATTTTCATCCAGCCATTTCAAAAAATCTTTCTTGATCTCGTCTGTCCATTGCGTATCGATTTGTCCGGGCGTAAATTTCCCTTCCCGCAAACGCTGGTGACCAAACTGATCCCTCAATGAAATGAATTCAGCATTCAGCACTACTTCTTCTAAAAGGTGAGCGGGTATAAACACCACGCCATTTTTTTTAGCCAGTACGGCATCGCCCGGCAAAACCATAGCTCTTCCCATTCGTATGGGCACGTTAATACCTCCAAGCATCATCTGTTGTATGTAAGAAGGATCATTCCCTTTTATCCAGAAATTAAATCCTTTAATATCTTCCAAACCTTCCACATCTCTTACAGATCCATAAAAGATCACACCGCGAAGTGATTTGGCATAAATAGCGTTACCGAGGTTATCACCGATCAGGGTGCCATCAACTATTTTTCCATAACTATCGGCCACATATATATCTCCATTCTTCAATACATCAATAGGCCATGAATTGGTAGCGCCGATACGACCTTCGGCTTTACCCTTATCTTTTATGATCTTGTCAACATCAGGTCTCAATGGAAAATATTGCGCGGTCACCGCTCTTCCTGTCATAACTGAATCAGGATGCATCACCATCCAGTCACCTTCAAATTGGTTTTGATATCCCTTGTTGCGCAGTATACCCCAGGCTTCTTCGAGGTGAACTCCTTTAAGACGTTCCAATAATTTATCAGGCACCTTAGGTCTTCCATCAGGAAAACGTTCTCCTTTCCATTCAGGAGTAAGCGCTTTTATTTGGTCGCTGGCAGGTGTTACCTGCTGTGCTGTTGCGAATACCGACATTCCCAATAACAGGGTAAAAAGGAAACTTTGTTTTTTCATATTGCTCATCGTTTTAATTTTTCATGTAGGTGATCAGGCCAGTTTTACTTCCTGCAATTCAGTCTGACTATTCTGTTCTGCTGCATTTTTTTGCTGGATCGTAGCGATGGCTTCAAACTCGTCAAATAACTTAGTACTCAATCTTTCGAATATACCGAAGTACGAAGAGTAGACCGCATGATTTTCTTTTTGTGGTGTGTAATTATCTGGCAGGTCTATTGTCTGTGCCGCTTCATCCAAATTTTTATAAATGCCCATTTCTATAGCACTTAATAAAAAAGAGCCTAAGCCAACGCTGTGCGAATTCTGTTTCAGGCTGACGGGCTTATTAAAAATATCAGCAATGATCTGTGTGCAAAAAGGAATAGAAGCAAAACTACCGTTGACAGAAAGACTATTGATAGTGCGGTGTTCTTCCAATATTTTCCCGATACTATATATCTCGTGAAGTATCCCTTCTATCGTAGCCCGTATAAAGTGCTGCCGTTTATGTTTGATATTCAAACCAAAATATACTCCCCGCGCATTGGCATTCCAGATCGGCGCTCTTTCTCCAAGCAGGTAAGGAAGAAATAAAAGCCCATCCGATCCCACCGGAACTTTTGATGCTTCCGTTATCAATTCTTCCATGCTCTGTTCGAGATCAAACGGGTTCTTAAAATCACCAAACTCATTGGCGAACCATTCAAAAATAATTCCGCCGTTATTGGTCGGCCCTCCCGACACATAACAATCTTCTGTCAGCAGGTAGTTAAAAAATCGTTGCTTTTCATCCTGTAGAACTTTTTTTCCCACAACTCTAACGGCGCCGCTGTCTTCAATGGTGATCGTAGCTTTTCCTTCATCCCATATACCCGCGCCAAGAGTTGCCATACATCCATCACTTGAACCGGCGATGATCTTTGTATCGGCAGGCAACCCCAAAGAATTCTGATAGGCTTTCTTCAGTTTGCCGGCGGATGCGAAAACAGGAACAAGATTCGGTAGCATTTCCTCGCTGATACCTGCATAGGCCAATGCATCGGCTTCCCATTTAATGGTATGAATATTCAATAAGCCTGTTGCGGAAGCAAGACTATAATCAATCAGGTATTCACCGGTGAGCTGTTGAATGATATAACTCTTTACTGATAAAAATTTACTCGTTTGTTTAAATCGCTCGGGATCTTTGTTATTTAACCAGGCGATCTTAAGCAATGGCGACATCGGGTGTATCGGTGTACCTGTTGCCGTATAGATCGCTTTACCGTCAGCGGAATTTTTCAGTTCCTGTGCTTCTTTCTTGGCACGGTTATCGGCCCATGTGATTGCATTACCAAGCGGTACACCCATTTTATCCACCGCCAATACGCTGTGCATATAAGCACTAAAGCAGATGCAGGCCACTTTGTATTTTTTAGGATGTATTTTTTCGTTGAGCAGATTTTTCAACACGTAAAGCATGGTGATAAAGATCTGTTCGGGATCCTGCTCGCTGTAATCGGGCTCTGTATGAAAAGTAGGATAATGCCCTTTCATGGAAGCGATAACATTCCCTTTAAGATCAAATGCAAATACCCTGACGGCATTTGTTCCTAACTCAATGGTGATGATACATTTCATGTTAAATATAATTAGTCGGTGGGTAAATGATTTTTTCTGAATTCACTTGGTGTATAGCCGGTCAGTTTTTTAAACGTGGTGGAAAAATGCTGCGACGAATAAAATCCTATATCCAGCGCTATATCCGTTAAGCTGATATCCTTTTTCTTCAACAACTTGATCGCTTCAGAGATCCGGATGTTGATCAGGTAGTTGATCGGCGAAAAGCCTGAATACGATTTTACTTTTTCATTGAAAAGTGTTGTTCCCATACCAACAACCGCCGCCATTTCTTCCACGGTCCATTGATGCGAAAGGTTTTGTCGCAGTGTTTGCTCCAGTTGCATAAATGTCTTTGGGAAATCACGTGCCGGGTTACTTTGCTTTGTCAACTGCCGGGTGATTGTAATAAAGAGTTCATCGATAAGTTGGTTGGCCCTTGTACAATAACCGATCTCCTGGTTAAATAATTCGCTTTGTATATATTGAAGTATCCTGCCTGCTTCATGTAGTTTTGAAAGAACCGCTGAGTTATTAAGCAATAAAATTTTACCAATGGCCAGGCTTTCACTTTCTGATAAGCTGCTCCATTTACCCGGCAACATTTCTCCGCTTTCCAGCTTTTGTATATTAATATGTATCCATGAAATACTACCGATATCTAAAAAACCTTTTTCGCTGCCGAATTGCTGACCCGGCAGTATCAATGCGGCATCACCGGGATACAGCATATATGGCTGCTGATGGATACGCCATTCGAATTTGCCATCGATAACGCAGTATATCCGTATGTTTTTAGCAATGGATTCTGGTAACGAATTTAACTGGATAGATGAATTTTTTTTTGCACCCAGCTCCATGACATGCGGAAACAATGCCAATTCCGGGGAAGATCCCTGCTGAAGTACAAATTGATTCATGCAAGCTTCGTTAATAATGAATGGTGCGACCTTAATGCCGACTAATCGTTAACCTGTATAAAGAAAGGGAATTTATCGCACCCAATCTGTACAAAATTCATCGCCGTATTTTATTGGAAGTTTTTGTTTCAGAGTG
>JANOCH010000313.1:0-3335 GCA_031412015.1 Chitinophagaceae bacterium | reverse complement strand
TTTCCTTCGGAGAAGGTCGGGATGAGGCGTTCTACTGAACAATAATATTCAAACCTGCATTCTTCAATGCATCATCTACAAATGAGAACGAAGGTTTTTTATCCTTACTTTGTTTGTCCAACGAAGCATTAATTTGGTCAGTCAGCAAATAATCTTTGTCACTGTCATGGTTTAGGATAATGATATCCGGGTTTTGTGTGGTGAATATCTTCCGTAGCTTTTTTTCTTCAGCATCGTTCATTCCATCTGTAAAAAGAACAATATCAAAATTGCGCTGGTGAAATTTTTCAATTGCTTCTTCATCGGTTGCTGCCTGCGTAAATAACCAATCATTATGGTTATCCTTCAACCCAACAATGGAGTCTACTGAATCCTGATTTCTTCCTGCTACCAATATTTCTGTCCTGTTCATATAATCTCCTTTTAAGAACAACAAAAATACAATGGAACACAGCGGCTTACCAATAATGTAGATTAAGCGGGAAACTTAATGTGGATTAAGAAAGTGTTTATTTCTTAGGTATGGCCTGGCTAAGCATCTTGCTCAGGAACTCAGGCGTAACGCCGATATAGGAGGCTACTTGTTTTTGCGGCAGGTATTCGATCAGCGAAGGGTAGAGACTACAAAAATTAGTATAACGCTCCATCGCTGACAGGCTAAGGTTGTCGATCAGGCGATGCTGGTAGGTAGCCAGTGAGTTTTCAGCCAGTATGCGGAAGAAGCGTTCCATTTTTGGAATAGATAAATAGATCGTTTCAAGATCGGATCGTAATAATAAAATCATTTCACTATCGTCAATGGCATCAATATTCAGTATGCCGGGCTGTTGGGTTACCAGGCTGCGCATATCGCCGATCCACCAGCCTGCCGGCGCGAATTGTAGTATATGTTCAAAGCCATTTTTGTCAATAGAGTAACTGCGCAAACAACCTTCTGTAACAAACACAGCATGTTTTTGAACCTCGCCTTCCTGTAAAATGAATTGTTTTTTCTTCAATTTTTTGCTCTTAACGAAAGCGATAAGCTGTACTTCTTCCTCATTTGAAAGGTTGATATGCTTGTTGATACTGCGTACAAGAAGTTCTGAATTCATTTTCTGATGTAAAAGCAAAAATATAAGAAAGGAATTGGCCAAAAAAAGCCGGAGTTTTGAAGTTGTACTACAATAATTCCGGCTTTTAGTAGCCTCGCCGCGAATCGAACGCGGATCCAGGGCTTCGGAGACCCTTATACTATCCATTGTACTACGAGGCCATTGTTGTTCGCAACCTGCCGCTTTGCCTGCTTAAATCAGTCCCGGCGCATTGGTTGCAAAGATCTTTACTGCAATGGCGAGCAATATTACGCCAAAAAATTTTCTTACAGCAATCAATCCTGCCGGTCCTAATAAACGGGCAATGGCACCTAATGATTTTAAAACAATGAAAACAATTACCAGGTTGATCAGGATAGCAATCAACAAAGTGGTTTCATCATAGTTGGCCTTTAAAGACATGAGGGTGGTCAGTGTGCCAGATCCTGCTATCAGTGGAAATGCGATAGGTACCACGGTTGCCGCCTTAACATCTTTTTCGCTTTTAAAAAACTCCAGTCCCAATACCATTTCCAGTCCGAGGATAAATATGACAATAGAACCACCCACAGCAAATGATCTGACATCCAACCCCAGCAATCTCAAAAATGGCTCACCTATAAAGAGAAATAAGACCATTAAACCACCGGAAATAAGTGTAGCCCTCAGTTCCCGGATACCACCCATTTTTTCTTTCAGTGAAATTAGGATTGGCACCGACCCGACAATATCAATGATGGCGAAAAGCGTAAAGGTGACGGTAAACAATTCACTGAAGTTGATATTCATACAATGGATTTCGGCAAAGGTAACCTTTGCGAACCGCAAAAAAGAACTGCCCCCGGAACGACCGGAGCAGTAGAATAATAATGATACCCGTGATTATTTAAAGAAATATCTTTCTTTGAAAAGATTGGGTTCTTGCTGAAGCCATTGAAGGCAATCAAGGCAAAGGCAATCAGTAAAACGTTGTTCAATAAATGTTTTTAATTCTGCTGTCAGTTCGATTCCATAACACTGGCATTGGGTGATCCTCCCGGGCTTGCATTCAAATTCTTTTTTGCATCCCGGACAGATCTTTATTTTGCGCAGGCACATATCAATTCGTTTTATCAGAATGAAAAAAGAATTCCACCGTATCCATTAAAGCCAAGCGTATTGAAACCGCTTATTTCCGTGTACTGGCTATCGGTTATATTCCTGAGATCCGTAAATACTTTCAGCTTGTTTTTTGCAAAGCCGTATTCAACATATATATCCCAGAGCGCATATCTTTTCAATGTTGTATAAACGGTAGCAAATATTGTATTGTCAAAATAAGCATCGTTACGTTTGCCCACACTCATCAGGTTAGTACTAATGAAAAACTTTTTATTGACCTGGCTCGCCAGGTTAATTCCAATACTTGTTTTTGGGCGACGCAATAAATTGTTATACGTTGTGTCTTTTCCGGCCTGGCGGGTAGTTATTTCACCTGTAGTATAAGTATAGAAAGCCTTTAACGTTGTTGTCCCGGTTATTTTATAGCTGCTTTCCAGTTCAAAACCATGATCTATTTGTTTATCCTGGTTAATATACTGTGAACTGAAGGTAATGGGATTATAAAAAAAGAAAATTACGTCACTTACCTTGCGGGTAAAGGCTACTGCTCTCGCGGTCAGTTTATTGTCAGTAGAAAAATATTGTACCCCCACTTCACCGGTAAGACCGGATTCCGGATCAAGCTCTTTGTTTCCGTATTCTGAAAAAAGCTGATACAAAGATGGTGTTCTAAAAGCAGAAGAAAGATTGGCAAAGAATTTTACTTGTTTATTGACCAGGTAAGATGGATTGATATTGAAAACAAAATGACTTCCATATTCAGAGTGGATATTTACCCGACCACCCAATTCAAGATTAAATCCCTGTACCGTGTTCAAGTTCATGGCAGCATAAAGTCCTAGTTGATTTTGATGCAGGCTGTCATTTGCATAGTTGGTTTTATAGGGTCCAAAATTACTAATGGATAGATATACCTGGTCGGATTTGGAAGAACGATAATCAATGCCCCCGGTCAATTTGACCCGCTGGCTTAGTGGTATGGTCAGGTATGCGTCTGCAAAATTTTCAGATCCTTTATAGTCACCACGGGAATAGATATCATATCCATTCCTGCTTTTGGTGGAGTCATCGGTGTAAATGCGGTTGATCTTATTATAACTGTAAAGAGTGATAAGCTTTGATTTCCCAAAAGCAAATTCATTTCTTATTCCCGCCTGCCAG
>JANOCH010000312.1:0-7661 GCA_031412015.1 Chitinophagaceae bacterium | reverse complement strand
GCTGACCGGGGATTTGTTTGATTGATATTATTTTAGAAATAGTTGCTACAATTTTAGAAAAATTAGATTCATCACCTGGCTGCCTGAAAGTTTAATGACTGATAATTAATTATTTAAAAAAAAATTTAACAAAATACAATTTTATAAAGGATTGAGACAATAACAGAAGGAAACCGCGATGACCGGCAGCTACATTTACTTTTCAAACGAGCTGCTATATGAACAAAAACAAATTATTCCAGTGGTCAATTGTGGCGGCGCTAGCCGGTTTCATTTTTGGTTTTGATACCGTTGTAATTTCCGGAGCTAATCTACCCATTAAAGAATTATGGCACACGTCTCCCCTGTTTCATGGCTTTTTTATCATGTCAATGGCGCTTTGGGGTACCTTGTTCGGTTCCATATTTGGTGGCATACCCACTGAAAAATATGGCAGGAAAAAGGTACTCTTCTGGATAGGAATACTGTTTGCCGTTTCCGCTTTTGGTTCCGCGTTGGCGCAGGATCCTTATACGTTTTCATTTTTCCGGTTCATCGGTGGGATAGGAATTGGGGTATCCTCTGTGGTGGCACCTACTTATATTTCTGAAATTTCCACGCCGGCTACCAGGGGTAAGCTTGGCGCCATGTACCAGTTCAATATTGTGTTTGGGATATTGATGGCTTTTCTTTCCAATTATTTTTTGCAGGGTGTAGGTGGCGCTAATGACTGGCGTTGGATGCTTGGTGTATTGGCTGTTCCTTCTATCATTTATACGGTATTGGTGATGGGTGTGCCGGAAAGCCCCCGCTGGTTGGTTACCAAAAAGAATGACCTGGCAAAGGCAAAGGAAACCTTGGGCCTGATAGGTGTGGAAGATGCTGATACGGAGATAGCGTCAATAATAAAAAGCAATCTGCATGAGTCTCCCACGGGAAAGCCGGCACAATTTTTCAGTTCCAAACATAAAATAATTATCTGGCTGGCGTTTTTGATCGCATTTTTCAACCAGCTTTCAGGTATCAATTTCATTCTATATTACGCTCCGGAGATATTGACAAAAATTGGTTTAGGAGCCAAAGACTCCCTGTTAAATTCCATAGCCATCGGCGGTACCAATTTGATCTTCACTTTTGTCGGCCTCTATTTGATAGACAGACTTGGAAGAAAAAAATTACTTCTTATCGGCTCGTTGGGTTATATACTCAGCCTTGCCATGGTGGCGATCTGTTTTGCATTTCATACAAGCCCGGTATTATTAATGACTTTTTTATTGCTGTTTATTGCTGCACATGCGGTAGGGCAGGGAGCCGTGATCTGGGTTTTTATATCAGAAATTTTTCCGAACAAGATCCGGGCTTCCGGCCAATCCTTTGGCGCCAGTGTGCACTGGGTATTTGCTGCGATCATTACGCTGATCACTCCGTTTTTCCTGGATGATAAAGATGGGATTTTCAAAGATAATCCCTGGCCAATTTTTGCATTTTTCGCGGGGATGATGGTATTGCAATTAGTATGGGTACTCACTAAAATGCCCGAGACAAAAGGAGTATCGCTGGAAGAAATTGAAGAAAAATTAACCACACACTAATTATAATATATGGATAATAGTAATAAACACGAGGTGGTTTGTTTTGGAGAAGTGTTGTGGGATATTCTTCCTTCAGGGGCAGTGCCCGGTGGGGCTCCTATGAACGTTGCCTATCATTTATATAAGCAAAAAAAGAACCCGGCGCTCATTACCAGGATCGGCATCGATGAGGAAGGGAAAAAGCTTCTCGGTATTTTCTCCGGACATGGAGTTTGTACAGAGTATTTCCAGGTGGATTATGAATATGAAACAGGAAAAGTGTATGCGGAACCAAACGAACACAATGAAGTAGTGTATGATATAGTGAAGCCCGTCGCCTGGGATTTTATTGCCAGGGAAGATTGTTATGATGACTTGGTTTCTAACGCCGAATTTTTTGTTTTCGGCAGCCTTGCTGCAAGAAACAGGCAATCAAAGAAAACACTATTCAAATTATTGGAATCCGCGAAGAACAAAGTGCTTGATATAAATCTAAGGGCGCCTCATTACAGCAGGCGGATCGTAGAAGAATTGCTGACCAAAGCTGATTTCTTAAAAATAAACCTCGCGGAGCTTGAACTGATTACCGGATGGTTTTCTAAGTATACAAGTATTGACGACAGGCTAAAATCTGTGATAGATAAATTCAGTATTTCAAACATCGTGGTTACGATGGGTGGCGATGGAGCTTTGTTGTACCTGGACGGAACGGAATACAGGCATGAAGGATACAAGGTGGAGGTAGTAGATACAGTCGGTAGCGGTGATGCGTTCCTTGCCGGCTTTCTTTCTAAGTTATTGGATAATGGTTCAACGGTGGATGCGCTTGATTATGCCAGTGGCCTTGGAGCTTTCATTGCTACACAGAGAGGCGCCTGTCCTTCTTACGATATAATGGATATAGAAAATTTAATGGCTCGAAAAAAACAAACTGTTTAGAATCTCTTCAATCAATTAAAAACTCAGACTTATGCGAAAGTTGCTTTGCTTAATTACCTGTCTGCTTGCCGCCTTTTTTACTTTTGCGCAGCAGAGAAACATTACCGGCACCGTTACCGGTAAAACAGATAAAACACCGCTTTCGGGTGTTTCTGTGCAAACAAAAAGTAAAACGGTATTGACGGATGCGTCAGGAAAGTTTTCTGTTGAAGTATCGACAGGGGATGACCTTAGCTTTTCTTATGTAGGGATGAAACCCTTCACCATCAAAATTGATGGGACAAATCAGAACTTATTGGTGGAGCTGGAAGAAATAGTTAAAGAAGGGGAGCAGGTAGTTGTGGTTGGATATACCTCGCAAAGAAAACAGGATCTAACGGGTGCTGTCGCCGTAGTGGATCTGAATCCTGTTAAGAATAATAGTTCGGGCAACACTATGCAGGCTTTGCAGGGCCGGGTAGCCGGCTTGTATATTGAAAAAGATGGCTCCCCGAATGGATCGAATGGCCGAATACTGATTCGGGGTGCCAATACATTGGGAAATAACGATCCGCTGTATGTTATAGATGGAATACCAACAACAAGACCAGAAGTATTTCAAAATATGGATCCGGCCAATATTGCTTCCGTGCAGGTATTAAAGGATGCTTCCGCCGAATCTATTTATGGTGCCCGTGCTTCCAACGGTGTAATTATTGTTACTACTAAAAATGGGGGCAACACTAATGGCAAAGTGAATTTCCAATTTAACAACAGCACTTCTGTTCAGTCAGAAAAATCCATGCGGTTCGACATGCTTAGCTCCGTGGACAGGGGCAAGGCCTTGTGGCAGGCGTCCGTGAATGATGGCCAGGACCCTGCAGCCGGCTATGGTGAAATTTACAATTTCGATTGGAACAATGATTTCAACAACCCGATATTAAATGGAGTAACACTGAAACCTTTTGTGGGTGGCGATCAGAATACACCGGCCGGTAATACGGATTGGCAGGATGTAATGTATAAGACGGGCATCGTGACCAATAATAGCTTAACAGCTTCGGTTGGTAACAAGAATTCGTCATTGGAAATTAATGTAGGATATCTTAAGAATACCGGGATGTTGAGGTTTACGGGCTACGACCGTTTGAGCGGTAGCATTAACGCATTAACAAAGGCTTTTGATAACAAAGTCATGTTTGGTGTTAATCTGCGGGTGGCCAATTCAAATGAAACATTAACGGCCAGGGATCTGGGCGGAGCAGCGACGACATTTTTAGCTGTTACACTTGCGCCAACCATCCCCGTTTATCAAAAAGATGGTGTCACCTACGCCGGTGAATTAGGCGCGGGTTATTCTGACAGAAATAATCCCCTGCACATGCAGGACCTGGCCAAATGGAACAACGCAAACCGCCTGAGTGCATTCGGTAATGTTTTTGTAGAAATTCAACCGATTAAAAATTTATTTTTCAAATCCAATATTGGCGCTGACAATGCTAATTTTACGAACAAGGTCATTACACCTACATTCACCGAAGGCGCATTAGCCCGGACCACCAATAGTTTGTCCTTTGATAAGAATCATTTTTTAAGTCTTACCTGGTCCAATACCCTGCGGTATAATTGGGACCTGGATCAAAATCATAGTTTCAAATTTTTAGTTGGTACGGAGCATATCAAAACCGACGTGGATTTTAGCTTTATTAAAAAAGAAGGTTTTGCGCTTCAAACGGAGGATTATTTTACGCTGAATGCCGGTACCGGTAATACGATCGCTTCAGGAGGAACAACAGGCAATCGGTTGTACTCTCAGTTCGGACGTGTTGACTATAATTATGCCGATAAATATTTAGCGGCTATTACTATTCGCCGTGATGGCTCATCCCGTTTTGGTTCCGACAACCAGTATGGTATATTTCCCGCTGCATCCATCGGATGGAGAATCGACAAAGAGTCATTCATGGAAAGAAGCAATTTATTCTCCGAATTAAAAGTAAGGGTTGGCGTTGGCAGAGTAGGTAATCAGCAAATTGGCGACCTGGCGCGTTTTGGTCTTTTTGATACGAGATATGGAACGACTTTGTCTCAACTTGTCGGCGGATTTTGGGAGCAATACATGAATATTGGAACAGCTTATTCTTTATCCGGCGCCAATACGGGGACATTGCCGTCGGGCTTTGTTCAGACCCAGGCAGCTAATTCGGCGCTAAAATGGGAAACCACTGACGAAGTCAATGCCGGCGTAGATTTCTCTATACTTAAAAATAAAATTTACGGCTCATTCGATTATTTTTCAAGAAAAACGACAGGTATATTGATCACGCCACCCGTTGCATCCGCATTAGGAGAAGGACAATCCAAAGCGGTGAATGGTGCGTCAAAGAGTAATAAAGGTTGGGAATTTGTACTCGGGTATCGCGGCGAACCCATAGGCGACTTAAAATATAACGTGCAGTTAAATTTCGCTCATTTCAGGGATAAGATAACCGTGCTGCCTGAAAATGTAAGACCCGCTTATGCAGGTAATCTTGTCAACACGATCATTGGTCATTCACAATTTGACATTTTCGGGTATAAAACAGATGGGCTCTTTCAATCACAGGCAGAAGTAGACAAGGCTCCCACCCAGATCGGCGCCGGCCCTGGAAGAATTCGCTATGTAGATATTAATAACGACGGAGTAATAAATGATTTGGACAGAACCTGGATAGGTACCACTTTACCCGATGTAGAATATGGTGTAAGAGTTGACCTGGCGTACAATAAATTTGATTTGTCACTGTTTGGATCAGGTGTGGCAGGCAGGGAAGGATTTGATGTCTATACATTATTCAACAACCTGATGAAAAGCAGGGAAAATGTAGGGCCCGGCGTATTTGATGGCTGGACACCACAAAACACCAATACTTCTGTTCCTGCATTAACGCTCAAAGACAATAACCAGGAAGGACGGACCTCGGATTATTTTATCGTTAGCACGTCGTATTTCAAAATGCGTAATATACAACTGGGATATACACTTGTTCCAAAGGCCGTTTTTTCCAGGCTGCGCATTTTTGGAATGGCTGAAAATTTATTCAGGTTCAAAAGTAAAAGCTATTTAAGCCCTGATCCGGAAAGGATAGATCTTGACCCGGTACCTATTCCAAAAACTTTTACTATTGGAATTAACGCATCCTTTTAACGAATTTAAAATTGCATAAAATGAAAAATAAAAATATAATCACATTCATTATTGGAGGACTATTGGTTTTTAGTTCGTGTAAAAAGGCACTCGAATATACACCTGCCGGCGTATTGTCATCTTCAGATCTGACATCACCAACAGCTATCGAAGGGTTGGTGACAGCGGCTTATGCCGCTATTGGAAATGGGGATATGATCGGGCCGATCTATAGCAATTGGGCTTATGGAAGCGTTCGTTCAGATGATGCCTATAAAGGCGGTGGTGGCACCGGTGACGTTGGCGAGATCGATGCATTAGAACATTACAATTTAGTAACACCAACTATGGGAGCTTTTGTTACCCGTACCTGGCAAAATCTTTTTAAGTCGATCTCACGCGCCAATGTAGCCTTACGTGCCGTAAACACATTGAATGAGACGGCGTTTCCACAAAAAACAAAACGCCTTGCTGAGCTGAGATTTCTAAGGGCTCATAGTTATTTCACCATGAAACTATTGTATAAGAACATTCCCATTTTTGATGAAAATGCTACCAGTGAGGATATCCTGAAAACATCAAACGATTTGGGTGATGAAGAGTCCTGGAATAAAATCGCTGCAGATTTTCAGTTTGCCATTGATAATTTACCTGAAACCCAACCGGAACTTGGTAGAGCCAATAAATTGGCTGCGCAGGCATACCTGGCCAAATTGAGGCTTTACCAGGCCTATGAGCAGGACGCCACACACCACGTAACCAATATCAATGCAGCAAGATTGCAGGAAGTTGTAACATTGACCCAGGAAGTTATTTCCTCGGGCAAATATTCTTTGAGTAATGATATTGCAAATAATTTTTTACCGGAGACTGAAAATGGGCCGGAGTCTGTTTTTGCTATTCAGTTTACTATCAATGATGGTACCACCGCCGGCCGGTTAAGCTATGAAGATGGACTGAATTATCCCCACGGCGCGCCACAATATGGCTGTTGCGGTTTTCATGCTCCAAGTCAAAACCTCGTAAATGCTCACACTACGGATGCAAATGGATTGCCCAATTTCACCACATTCAATAATTCTATTGCGGATCTGAACACAGTAACGGTGGATCCCCGCCTTGACCACACAGTAGGAATTGACGGGCATCCGTATAAATATGATAATACAAAACCTTTCAGTAATAGTTGGGTTCGTGATGCAGGTGTATATGGCAATTTTCATAGCATGCGATACCAGCAACTCGCATCAAGTTCATCGTACTTCAAGCTTGGGCCATTCATGGGTACTGCGAAGAATTATGATATCCTCCGGTATGACGACATCGTGCTGATGCAGGCGGAGGCCTATATTGAATTAGGACAACAGGATAAGGCGTTGCCCCTGATCAATCAAATCAGGGCGAGGGCAGCGGCAAGTACGGGTAAATTGAAGAAAATGGATGGCACATTCCCTTCTAATTATAATACGAAGGAATATGTTGCTGCTGGCTGGACAAAGGATTATGCCCGAAAGGCTTTGCAATGGGAGAGAAGATTAGAATTTGCGACTGAAGGACCACGCTTCTTTGACCTGGTAAGGTGGGGGATTGCCGAGCAGACTTTAAATGCCTACATCAATATCGAAAAAAACAGGAGAACCTTTCTCGGCACCGCTAAGTTTACTGCAGGTAGAGATGAATACCTGCCCATTCCGCAATCAGAAATAACATTTACCAATGGTTTGTATAAACAGAACCCTGGCTATTAATTTGATAAATCTGTATCAGCAGGCACAGATCGTGCATTCGTTTTGAAGCGGGAGGAAGTTTCCACTTCCTCCTTTCATTAAAATTTATTTTATTTTCGATCGTAAAGAGTTGGCACCAGTAGAAATTAAAACGGTTAAATTTTTTAAAACAATCAATATATTGCTGTATGAAGATATGTTTCTTTATAAATCAATTATATGGTGTATGGTCGCGGGGATCAAAACAGAAAAAGTTGGTTAGTATAAATATGAATATCATTATGAACAAGAAAATAGTTT
>JANOCH010000311.1:0-2222 GCA_031412015.1 Chitinophagaceae bacterium | reverse complement strand
TGCTGACTAAGATAGTGGATTATTGATTTGGGTGGTATTAAGAATTGGAAATGTGTTTACGTGCCTGATTGTTCTTTTTTATACTGGTAATTAATTAGATTTGGAAGAAGAACTTGGAACAATCGGAAAGTGTGTGGCATTTTACCAACCACTTTCACCATATAATTTAAGACCATGAATAAAAAACTCTTCTTTCTTTTTGTTATATTAATAGTATCGGTTTATTCAACAGCTCAAACATCAAACTGGGACAGCCTTTTTAAAGAAGCAGCCAAAACAGAAGTATATACCCCAGTGCCAGCCATGGTTACTCCCGGAACCAGTCCGCAGGATGCTCCTTCCGATGCGATCATTTTATTTAATGGCAAAAGCCTTGATAACTGGTATGGTGATGACAGTACCAAAGCTGCAGGTTGGGATATTGCAGATGGTTGCGTGACTGTCAACAAAAAAATGGGAGGGCTGATGACAAAACAAAAATTCCTGGATTACCAATTACATTTAGAATGGCGAATACCGGCAAACGTCACCGGTGAAGGCCAGAACCGGGGAAACAGCGGGGTATGGCTTGCGAGGACAGGCTCGAATGCAGCAGGGTATGATGAAGGCTATCACATACAGATCCTTGACAGCTACAAAAACACCACTTACGTAAATGGCCAGGTAGGGGCATTGTATAAGCAATCAGTACCGTTGGTAAACGCCTCTAAGAAACCAGGTGAATGGCAATACTTTGACATAATCTGGAAGGCGCCGCGTTTCAATAGTAGTGGCAGCCTGCGATCACCCGGTATCGCCACCGTAATTCATAACGGCGTACTGGTTCAAAACAATGCTGAAGTGAAAGGGATCACCCAGTGGATCGGCGAGCCCTATTACAAAGCACACGGCGCCATGCCAATCAAGCTGGAGATGCATCCTGATCCGAGTGAGCCCATCAGTTACAGGAATATATGGATAAGGCAATTGTAATTATCAGCATGATCCTTTGTTGATTTTGAAAGGCAATCGTGACTGGTCAATGAATTGTAAGAGGTTGTAAACATAAATACCGAACGCTCACTTAAAAAAAATGAAACTCGAAAAATCGCTCTATCAAAAAAGCTATCTCTACTTTATCGTTTTCCTTTTGTTCATGATCTGGGGATTTTGGTTTACCTATTTCACCAGCATACTGGACCAGGATAATTACCGGCTGCACCTCCATGGAGCCACCTTGATCTTATGGTGCCTGATGCTGATCATTCAGCCATGGCTGATCCGTACAAAAAAAGTTAACATCCACAAAAAGACCGGAAAATTTTCCTACCTGCTCGTGCCATTGCTTCTTTTTACCACCGTTGACCTGCTCAAATTCAGGTTGCCGGTTAACGGAGTGCCAAGTAATTCAGATACCTTTTTTATAGCGCTTGTGCTGAATGCCCTGGTTGCTTTTTTGATCTTATATTCACTTGCCATTTATCATAGGAGAAAAGGAACCATTCATGCCCGGTACATGCTATGCACGGCATTCCCGCTGTTTACACCGATCACCGACCGCATCATAAGTATTCATTTCCCTTCCTGGCTAAGCTTTCTTCCGACCCTCGATGGCAGACCCATCGCCCCGATAATCGGTTTTGCCCTGGCGGATCTTTTACTGGTAGGTTTATGTATCTGGGATTGGCGATCACATAGGCGATGGAACGTTTTTCCTTTCGCCCTGCTGATCCTGGTCGCTTATCATTTCTCCGTACTCAACTTTTATAAATATCCTTTCTGGATCAAGTTCTGTGAATGGTTCTCCGCGATTTAAGGTAAATTGTTCCAAAGTATTATCATACGCGAATGAACAGTGAACTTAAATAAACTACCGGGAATAGTTCAACATGACAACACAATTTACACTCGTCCTGTTACTCTTCGTCGCCGATCTATGTGAGGCCCAGGTAAACGTTGCAAAGAATACCGAAGAAAAAACAAGTCCGACCTGGATAGCTGACAATGGCAATGGCACTTTTACCAACCCACTATTTTATGATGAATTTTCTGATCCCGACCTGATCCGCGTCGGTGACGATTATTATTTAACCGGAACGACCATGCATACGATGCCCGGTCTTCCCGTATTACATTCAAAAGACCTGGTGAACTGGAGGTTTTTGACCTATGCCGTTAATAAACTTGATTTTGGACCGGCCTATCGGCTCGAAGAAGAAAAAGATATTTACGGTCAGGGTATC
>JANOCH010000310.1:0-3114 GCA_031412015.1 Chitinophagaceae bacterium | reverse complement strand
AAATTAAAAAGCCCTTTCAGTTATAATATTTTAATAAAACAGCAGGCAGGCTCCAGCCCCATGGTAATAGGTATAAGACACCTGAAGGACGGGTATAAGGAACTGGAAACAAATTATTTTCAATTGCCCCAAAACGGATTCAGGGATGCTTATGTAGCTGAATATGGACAGGAGGCCTGGGATAAAAGGGTGAAACTGCTGGTAGATGATATTGTGAGCCGGGAACAGCATTTTGAAAAAATACGTACAGACCTTAGCTCCAATTAACATTGGTAAATCGGTGTTGCTCAAATCCCGTGGTTTATAGGCTCCGGGATTTTTTTCCTATTTGTGTTGCCCGGGAAGAGGCATTAGTCATGGAGTGAATACCTGCTATTCACCAAACCACTGATTCTGTTGTTCCTCCACGCGAATAAAAGTAGTTCGTTTGGTCAGTTCCTTTAAGGCTTTTGCCCCCACATAGGTACAGGCGGAACGAAGCCCTCCTAATATATCCAGAACTGTATCGGTCACAAAACCACGATAGGGGATTTGTGTGGTCTTTCCTTCAGACGAACGGTAATCAGCCACACCACCGGCATATTTTTTCATGGCTGTTTCAGAACTCATACCATAAAAAAGTTTATACTGTCTGCCTTCTTTTTCTATTAACTCACCACCGCTTTCTTCATGACCTGCCAGCATGCCGCCCAGCATTACAAAATCGGCGCCACCGCCAAACGCTTTCACCACATCACCCGGTACTTTGCAACCTCCGTCCGAAATGATCTGCCCACCCAAACCATGTGCTGCATCCGAACATTCAATAATAGCTGATAACTGCGGATAGCCTACACCCGTTTTTACCCGGGTGGTGCATACAGAACCCGGCCCAATGCCTACTTTAATTATGTCAGCGCCTGCAAGTAACAGTTCTTCAACCATTTCGCCTGTTACCACATTACCTGCTATGATGACCTTACCAGGATACTTATTCCTGGTAGCTTTTACAAATGCTACAAACTTTTCCGAGTAGCCATTGGCTACATCAATACAGATAAATCGTAAAGAAGTGTTTTCCTTTAAAATATGATCCAGTTTTTTGGAATCGGCCGAACTGGTGCCGGAGCTCACGGCCATATATTCTGTGATCGTTTCACCACCGGTTTTCATAAACGTTTTCCATTGCGCCGGTGTATAATGTTTATGAATAGAAGTAAACAGTTGATGTGATGCGAGTATTTTGGCCATTTCCATGGTGCCTACCGTATCCATATTGGCAGCCATAATGGGGATGCCTTCCCATGTGGTGCCGCTGTGTAAAAATTTAAATTTTCGAATCAGGGATACTTCTGACCTGGAACTAAGAGTGGACCTTTTGGGTCTTAACATTACATCCTTAAAACCAAGTTTAATATCAGATTCAATATGCATGGCAATCTATTTTATCAACCCTGCAATATTAACAAACAAAAAGCAGGATACACGTAAAAATATAAACTACCCTAACCGAGCAATGTCTCATTACATTGAAGCGCAGTCAAAGGGACCGCCGCATCAATCTCAAAGAATGGCTCTTGTGCAGCCCGTATTCCACTATACATAATTTAACAGTAAATGGAATTATGGTGAAGACTAAATCATCATAAACGGGAACACAACTTCCAAAAAATATCCAGATAGTTAGATCCCATGCATCATCATGCCATATTACAACTTCTCCGATACCTGTCCATCTGAGTTTTGTAACGGGTATTCAGCTGTCAATCTGCATTTCAACAGATTAAATAAGTAACCAGCAGAGGAGAATAAGTAGTGACACCAATACATTTATCAGCTATATCACAAAAAGACGATTCGATAAATGATAACGAAGCAAATTATCTGTATCAACAGGAAGGATGATCTTGTAATGAGATAAAAGTCGGCCCCATCAAATAAAAAGAAGATAGCAGAAACTCTCCCCCAAGTAGGAAAGATCAGTCATTGTTAAAAAACAGGGTATGAGTATTATAATTTCGCGGAATGCGCGAGATCATCCCGGTTTTTCCATTCTATCGGCTCAGTGACATTTAATAGCCTGAAAGGACTGTTGCCGCTCCTCAGGTTAATGAATTCATATAAGAAACAGGTTCATTTTTTATTCGCCGCCGGGTATTCTTCCTACTTTCCCGGGCAAGTTGTCAGGTAGCTATTTGTGGAGATTTGTGTCTTTTGAGATAGTACAGAGGTAGGAACAATTAGAAGATGAACTAGGAGGGAGGAGCCCAAAAAACCTGTAGCTTATTTCAGTGAATCTTATCAGCGTCACAGAAATACCCACCACATTCATTCACACAGGAATACTGGCAGGCGGAAACTTTATTATAATTACTTTTATTAATCATCTTTGTGTTTCTCATCAACTTCTACATCTGTAATTTTTTTCTTAATAATATCCAAGAGTTCTTTCTTTTCATTTGGTTTAATGCTATCATCCGAAAAAATTCTACCGACAAACTCGATCATATCGGCACGGGGTCCTCTTTCTTTTCCCCCTTTGAATGCAGTTTTAGAATCCTCTGTAATTTCTCTGAACGTGGCAATAATAAATACAAGAAAAAGTACGGAAACAACAGTGGTAAGAAGTATGATATCTAAATTTTCCATGACCATTTTTATTTTCTTTTTGAATTAAGGAAGTTTAATATTCCAAGAATTGTGGGTGGCCATAAGCCGATAAATATGGCTCTCATTGGATCTTTCAGAACGACATAGTAATACTCTGATACAAAAATGAGCACTATGACCAGGATAAATATTAATAATTCTGATGCTTTAAATTTTGAAAACATGATGGTTAATTTTATTTAATTGTCATTTATTTATGTTGGAGACCTCGTGCAGATAAATTGAAAAGATTCATTTTTTTTATTTAATAAATAGTACACCTGTCATATTTTTTACTTTTGTAAGCGGGATGGGTTTAAATTTATATCCGGGTATACATCCGAATAGAGTCCGATAAAACATTACAGAGTGGTACAACAATTTTATGGTGCTTTTGTTTAAATAGAAAAAAACTAAATTAATGCTGTTTTACAATCAATCGGAAATTCAATCCTGGGAGAGATTTTACAGGGCCAATTTTATAAA
>JANOCH010000309.1:0-6271 GCA_031412015.1 Chitinophagaceae bacterium | reverse complement strand
CCGGTAATATATATTTTGTGTAAAACAGAGTCGTAAGCGATACCGTTCATCTCCATCGATCCGCGATACCTGCTTTTAGCTTCTATAGCCAATGAGCCCAATTCTAGTCTGCCGACTACCCTGCCTGTCGATGTATCTATTTTGATAATGGTATTGGTTTCGTAGACATTCGCATAAATAAATTGATTGATAAACTCCAGCTCATTGATATTTGTTACAGGACCCTTATCCGTACTGACATTAATGGTCCTTATGGTTTTAAAATCAGCGGGATCAAGGTAGGTGATGATGCTAGTGCCATCACTCATGATCAAATAATTGCCATCCGTGGTCATACCCCAACCTTCCGCAGAAGGAAATTCAAACTCGCCAAGCTTTTCAAATGTCTTTGCGTCATAAATAAAGCCTTTTTTATCCTGGTAAGTGAGCTGGTAGATTTTTCCATCCAGGAAAACAATGCCTTCTCCAAAATACTTCTCCCTGTCCAGTTCAGCTTTTATGTTGATCCTGCCGGTTGCCATGTCAATATTCCCAAACAAGGACCTGGTTTGCAACATGTCTTCAGGAGAACCTGTGCTTTCATAAATCAATCCTTCATGCACGAGGAGGCCTTCGGTAAAGGATGTGGTATCATGTGGGTAGGTGTTTTTTACAGCATAATTGATAAGAGGGAGGGTTTGCTTGGCATTATCTGCATGATTACCGTTGCCGTTGTTACAGGCCATTAAAAAAATCACCAGGGACAAAACCGGTTGAAAGATCAGTTTCATAGAAAAAGTTGTGCGAAAGATACGAACTTAGTTTTTTGAATAACAAGGTTGAATGTAGATCAGGAAGCAGGCATGCATTAAATCTATCCTCACTTTTATTATGACCGCCAGGCGGCTGTGCTATTCAAAAAAATGCTACATTTAAATTTCCCGATAGAGTTTTTGGTACTCATTCCGGTAGTTCCCATTGTTAAACTAAATGAACGTTACTAGTTATGAAATCCAGCGTGGCGGCCCTGTTACTTTTTGTAACCACTTCATGTTTCGGTCAATCCTGGGAAGCTGAAATAATTGCCGGAACCTCAGGATACAAAGGTGACCTGATACAACATCATTTTGCGCTAAGATCGATGAGACCGGCGGTTGGTGTGAACCTGAAATATAATTTCGATAATGCCATTTTACTTCGCGGCGGCATCAGTTGGCTGAAAGTAACGGGTGATGATAAGTATAATAAAAAGGTGGATCTGCGGGCCCGCAATCTGAATTTCAAAAGTGATATTATTGAAGCAAGTTTGTGCGTAGAGTATAATTTATTGGAACCAGAAATATTTGATGCTTATCCCTACATCTTTGGCGGTATTGGCGTATATCATTTTAATTCCTACACTTACGATGATAGTAACAAGAAAACAAACCTGCGGCCATTAAGCACCGAGGGCCAGGGATTGGCGGCCTATCCAGGCAGAAAGCCTTATTCACAAACCCAGTTTTGTATGCCATTTGGCGCAGGCTGGAAATGGAACTTTAGTAAGCGCTGTGATCTCATATATGAAATAGGGTACAGGGTCATCTTTACAGACTATCTCGATGATGTAAGCAAAACCTATGTTGATCCGCAAATATTATTGGCCGCCCGCGGACCTAAAGCGGTTGAGGTGGCGTACAGGGCGCAGCACAGCACAGGTTCTTATCCCTACCGGGAGGGACCGGGTGATCAACGGGGTAATCCAAACGTAAACGACTGGTATTTTTTCAATGGCCTTAAACTTATGATCAGGCTTGGCAAAGAATTATAGACTTACCTGCAAACAATTTCAATTTATCTTATTACTGGTAATAGTTTTTTATTAATTCCTTTGCCTGGATAACTGGTCGTTCAGTTACATTTGGAATATCATTCATCCGCATTTTATGGATACAAGAAGAGATTTTATTAAAAAAGCCGCCATGCTATCAGGTGGTGCAGGTTTATTAAACTCATTACCTCCTTCTATTCAAAAAGCACTGGCTATAGATCCTGCCATTGGCAGTACCTATCTTGATGCAGAGCATATCGTCATCCTGATGCAGGAGAATCGTTCCTTTGATCATTGCTTCGGCACCCTGCAAGGTGTTCGTGGATTTAATGATCCAAGGGCTATTTCACAACCCGATAAGAATTTAGTATGGCTGCAAAAAAACGCGGCTGGTGACACATATATTCCTTTCCGGTTGAATATGAAGGAAACAAAATCCACCTGGCTGGGTTCACTTCCACATTCCTGGACAAACCAGGTGGATGCGATGAATGGAGGTAAGTATGATAAATGGCTGATCGCAAAAGCTTCCGGGCATGAAGGGTTTGAAAATACGCCGCTGACGATGGGGTACTATAACCGCGAAGACATTCCATTTTATTATTCATTGGCGGATGCTTTCACGGTTTGCGATCAGAATTTTTGTTCGTCACTCACGGGCACCACGCCTAACCGGCTATATTTATGGACTGGTACTATCAGGGATGAACAGAATTCAGCCGCGCAGGCCAATGTTTCAAATTCCGATGTAGATTATGACAAGGAAGTAAACTGGAAAACTTTTCCGGAGCGCTTAGAAGAAAATGGCATAGCCTGGAAAATTTATCAGAACGAGATAAGCCTTGAATCTGGTTTAGATGGGGAAGAGGATGGATGGTTGGCCAATTTTACTGACAATCCGATTGAATGGTTCTCTCAATATCATGTTCGGTTTTCTCCATCTTATCGAAAATACCTCGAGAAGATGGAGCCGTTGTTGCCGGGTCAAATTGAAGAATTGGAAAAGAAGCTTCAGACTTTGGATGAAACATCTAAAGAAGCAAAGGAAATAAAAGACCAACTCAAAAATAAGTTGTCATTGATGCTCAAAGTGGCCGAACGACATCAATGGTCGGCAGAAAATTTTGAAAAATTATCACCAGAGGATAAGAATCTTCATACAAAGGCATTTAGCACCAATAGCAATGATCCCCATTACAGAGAACTCACTACTTTTCGATATAAAGACGGCGATATTTTAAGGGAAATGAAAGTGCCGAAAGGTGATATCCTGTACCAGTTTCGCGAAGATGTAACTAATGGAGAATTGCCCACAATATCATGGGTGGTTGGCCCTGCTAATTTTTCTGATCATCCCGGTTCTCCCTGGTATGGTGCCTGGTATGTATCTGAAGTAATGGATATTTTGACAAAAGAACCTGAGGTTTGGAAGAAAACGATATTCATTCTTTGCTATGATGAAAACGATGGATATTTTGATCATGTGCCGCCCTATGTCGTCTCAAATCCCGGCAATCCCGCTACCGGTCTTGTATCGGAAGGAATAGATTCCTCGGTTGAATTTGTCACTTTGGAACAGGATAAAGGAAGAACCGATGAGGAACATGCCCGTGAAAGTGCTATCGGGCTTGGATATAGGGTTCCCCTGGTTATCGCGTCACCCTGGAGCCGGGGTGGAGCGGTGTGTTCCCAGGTATTCGATCATACTTCGATCATTCAATTACTGGAAAATTTTTTGAGTAAGAAAACAGGAAGGCCAATAAAAGAAACTAATATTTCGGCATGGCGTCGCGCTGTTTGTGGCGATCTTAGTTCCGTGTTCAAGCCCTACAATGGTGAGAAAATAAACAAGCCACCAGTTGTTCCTAAAGATTCTTTTTATGAAAGCATCCATAAAGCCCAGTATAAAAGAGATCCTTTTGGCTATAAAAAATTGACTGGAGAAGAAATAAAAAAGCTGAATAAAAAACCTTCTTCATTTTTATTGATGCCCCGCCAGGAAAAAGGCACCCGTTCGTCCTGCGTAGCACCGTACCAATTATATGCTGATGGAAAGCTAAGCGATGACAAAAGATCAGTCGAAGTTTGTTTTGCTGCTAAGAATGAAATTTTTGGAGAGCAGGCAGCCGGATCGCCGTTTAATGTTTACGCAGAAACAGGCTGCGACCTTGTCGTTCGAAATTATGCAGTAGTAGCCGGATCGCAATTGAAAGATCAATGGCAGCTTAGCGATTTTCAACGCAATGACTATCATTTGAAAGTAAATGGCCCCAATGGGTTTTTTCGTGAATTCAGGGGCAATACTCATGATCCGGCTATTGATGTAAGTCTTGAATATGCCCGTAGCAAAAACAATAGCAAAAAGGCAACCGGGAATATTGAATTGCAAATAAGGAACCTGGATAGTGATCGATCCTTCACTATAGGGATAAAAGATAATGCCTACAAGACGGCCAATCTCAAAAAAGTAGTTGGGACAAGCGGCTCCGGTAAAGGAAATGTCACCCTACTACTTGACCTCAGCAAAAGTTTTGGCTGGTATGACTTTACCATAAGGATCGCAGGTGTTGATAACTTTGAGAAACGCTATGCCGGCCATGTCGAAACAGGTGCGACCAGCCGGACCGATCCCGCTATGGGAAATATCTTGTAGCTGAGACAACCTCCTACAATTTTTTCGTTATAGAAATAAAATTGCTACTTTGCGTCACCTATAACGCTCCCCCTGAAGACCTTCCAGGTTTTTTCTACACCCTCCATGTTTCTATTTTATTAACTTCTAAAACGAAAGATTTTATGAAAAAATTTCTTCTTGGAGTAATGGTCTCCGCATTTCTGCTATCCTGTAACAACGAAAAAAAAGACGAGGTGGCCAAAGCCGCCGATTCAACTACCGAAACACCTGCTACCGACAAAAAAGCCCCCTCCGAATTATTGGATCTCAGCGCTGGCGAGTCCGTCAAGCAGGCAATGGAAGCGTTTGCCAAAGCGGATATCGATGGCATGACGGCTAATTTTGACGATAATATCCGTTATACCTGGTCCGGTGGTGATAGCCTTATTGGTAAAAAAGCAGTACAGGATTATTACAAGGCACGCTGGAATTTGATTGATTCATTTAGTGTCAGTGAGCCAATCGTTCTACCAATACAGGTGAATGAAAGCCAGTCAAAGTACGCCCCTACAGGAAAATGGGTCCTTTACTGGGGTATGGTTAACGTGAAGTATAAGAATGGCAAAAGATTAGGATTCTGGATGCATAATGTCAATCATTTCAATGACGCGGGAAAAGTTGATTTTATCGGTCAGTATATTGACAGGGCCCCGATAGCGGCAGCTACGGCCGGAATGAAATAACAAAATAATTTGAACAGTGAAGCCCTCAACCGGTTGATTGAGGGCTTTATTTTTATTGTTTTATTTAACTGCTATATCATTTAATAAGACACTGGTAACAAACCATCCTGAAAAAAGGCAACTTTTTTTATTGCTCGTCTTTACGTTTGAGTTCCCCGATCGCTGAGGCTAATACTACCTCATTTTGATTTCCTGGCTGATTCTTACTATTGGTAGTTTCAGCATCACGGCTTTCCTGGAGCAACTTGTTTTGTTTATCAACAAAAGCGAACATTGACTTTGTGTAAGCAATTCTTTCATCTTTAGTTAAAGTAGTTACGCTACCATGCCCTTCAAAATAATAGTGAGTAGCAACGAATTTTTTTACATGGCCTCTTGTTTCAGCCGGCAAGTACTGTTGTAATTTCCAGAAATTGCGGCTACCCGATTTTTTTATGGCGCTGTACACAGGACCCGGCCCGGAATTGTAGGCTGCCATTACTAATAACCAATCATCAAATAACCTGTGCAGGTCGCGGAGATATTTTGCTGCGGCAACCGTACTTTTATAAAAATGTTTACGGTCGTCATGTTTAGCCGTTACTTTCAGTGAAAATATTTTTGCGGTTGCGGGCATGAACTGCCATACGCCTGCAGCCCCAACAGGTGAAACCGCTTTGGTTTCCAGTTCCGATTCTACGATCGCCAGGTATTTTAATTGCACCGGCAGTTTATACCTGGTGAATACCGAATCCATGACGCGAAAGTATTTGGGATTTTTTTCCTTTATCTGCTGAAGCATACAGCTATTATCGGCTATATAGGCATCAACGAATTTTATGGCGTGCCTATTAAGCACAACAACGGGAGCGTTCAGCGCATCCATTTCTGTATTGCCACTCAGTTGCAGCAATACCGGATCAAAACGCAGGCAATGACTGATGCTATCATTAAACGGAGTGTCAGCACCCGAGCCTGGCTGAGTACCGGCCGTGTTGGCCACTGCCAGCAATAACAATAATACATTACCAAAAAGACCTGATCGGAGTAGTTTTCTTTTCAACATCGTTTTTATTTTTTGGATAAAACAATGCCGACCCTGAGGTTTGGATTAAATGTTAAGCATAGGAGAGAGGAAAGGATTTT
>JANOCH010000308.1:0-3058 GCA_031412015.1 Chitinophagaceae bacterium | reverse complement strand
TTTGACTGTTGGTTGTTCGGCTGGATGAATGCAGCAATAGCGGCCGCATGATCATAATTCCAGTTTTTGGAACTTCACAAATAACTTCACGTTCTCTTGTCCAATCAATATTTTCGGGTCTATAAACTCCTTTTATATGAGACCCGGGAATTACCCTTAACGCGCCATTATTGGCAGTTGTATCGTCCAAATGAATTCGAATCGTGAAATTGTTTTCTAATATATCCAATGGCGGCTGTACCGCATATTGATTTTCCTTTACAGTCCACGGCCCGAAACCAGCAACGGCTGATTTACCCTTTACGGAAATGGTTAAGTCCTGATGATAGGATACGAACCAGTTTGAGTCTCCTGGTTTATCAAAATAGATAGATTTTACCACAAAAAAATCAGCGCCAAATAGTTGACTGATGATGGATCGTAGCTTCTCCGTAAAAATAGAAGGGATTGTTGCTGGAACATCTTTCAAAAATTGCCGTATGGCAAAAAGGTTATTACTCTTCCGGAAAGTTGCCTTTGAGGTATCGGCTTTATTGATAATTGAAATAATCGAATCAATCTCCGTATGTGAATATACCTGCCTGACAATCGTGAAACCGTTTTTTAAAATCTCTTGTCTATGTTCAGACGCTACTGTCATTTACTTGTTAGTATCGATGAAGTTTTAAAACGGAGTTTCGTGATGCTTACCATCTTTTAACTACTTTGCCTGGTCTGATAGATTTTTTTCGTCCTTCAAAACCGGCTCATTCAGTTCCACCACATGGGCCCTGCTCCTGGCGGTCCTGCTTCGCATCGTCATATTCAATAGCTCAACCAGGAATGAAAAAGCCATTCCAAAATAGATATAGTTCTTCAGGTGTAGCTGATGGGCTGCTTCACTATCCCATCCTTCAATGACAAGGCTTAGCCCGATCATTACCAAAAAAGAAAGAGCCAGCATTTTTAGTGTTGGATGTTTATGAATAAAAGCGGAGATATTAGGGCTAAATAAAAACATAACGGTCATAGCGATCACTACCGCGGCGATCATGATCTCAACATGTTTAGCTGTACCTCCCGCTGTGATAATGCTGTCAAACGAGAACACCGCATCAATCAGCATGATCTGCCCGATAGCCTGGCCAAGTGATAAAGGCTTTTTTTGAGCAGTTGCTAAATTGGGGTTTTCACCTTCCAGTTTATGATGTATCTCCATCACCGATTTATAAATAAGAAACAGGCCACCGGCCAGCATTACCAGGCTAGCGATATCAAATCCCTTGCCTGCAATAGTAAATATGGCTTTCCCTTTCTGTAGTAAAAGCCAGCTCAGACCCATCAGCATCAGGCTGCGGGAAATGATGCCGGTGATCATCCAGATGCGACGCGCTTTTTTTTGGTCTTTTATTTCACGAAGGCGGTTAAGGATAATACTTACGAAGATCACATTGTCGATTCCCAATACCACTTCCAATACAACAAGGATAACAAAACTGATAATACTTTCACTGGTGAATAAATGGTCCATGTGCTAATTTGATAATGATTGGATCTGTTAATGAAAAAATGAGTGTGGTTAGATTAAGGCTTTACAGATTTTTTTTACAATCCCCGGCCCTTCATAAATAAATCCTGTCCATACCTGTATTAAGGTGGCCCCGGAATTGAATTTTTCTTTGGCATCCTCGGCGGTAAAAATGCCACCGGACGCAATGATAGGAATTTCGCCACGGGTTTTTTTAGAAATATAATCTACTACTACCGTCGATCGCTCCTTTACAGGTTTACCGCTCAATCCTCCAGCGCCAATTTTTTCCAGTTCTTCCCGGCTGGTCACGAGGCCCGCGCGGCTGATGGTGGTATTGGTACAGACCAAACCATCCAATTTTATTTCTAACGCCAGGTCAACTACATCATCTATCTGATCCTGTGTCAAATCGGGTGCGATCTTTAAAAGGATAGGTTTTGAACGGGCTTTTCCATTGTTGATCATTTGCAGGTGTCTCAGAATTTTTCGTAAGGATTCTTTCTCCTGCAAATCACGAAGACCGGGCGTGTTCGGGCTGCTTACATTGACCACAAAATAATCTACATAAGGATGCAGTTCTTTAAAACAGATCTCATAATCCTTCCAGGCCTCTTCGTTGGGGGTGATCTTATTTTTGCCAATATTCCCACCGATGATGAGTGGTGAGTTGGGAGTCGCGAGTCTTGAGGCGGATCCGTCCGATTTATCTCTCCAGTTTTTAAGCCTCTCCGCTATTACTTTGACGCCGTCGTTATTAAATCCCATCCGATTGATCAGTGCATTGTCCTTGGGAAGGCGAAATAAACGCGGTTTATCATTACCAACCTGGGGTAAAGGCGTTACGGTTCCGACCTCTGCAAAGCCAAATCCCAGGGCTTCAAGCTCCCGCAGGTACCTGGCATTTTTATCAAAACCGGCGCCTAAACCAACAGGATTTTTAAACTCCAGTTTAAAGGCGTCTTTAGCTAACCCCTTGTTTTTAAAAGAGAAAATCGAGGATAATAAGCTCCTGGTCATACCAACACTACATATTAGTTTCAGGCAATTCATGGAAAAATGATGAACCCATTCAGGCGGGAAAAAGAACAGTATGCGCCGGATTACGTTATACATAGTGTGTGCGAAGATAAATGAACTTTGAAGATGGCTTGGTTCGTATGTGAACTGTGAGTAATTTTGAAATAGAAAGTTGCATAAACAACCAATAGGGTTTATTGTTTGTATTAGGGTTTCTGTAAAATCAAAAGAGTTTTAGATTGAGAAAGCCATAAACCATAAGCACTAACATTTTTAATGAAACTTCCAGACCCCTTTAGGGGATGGGGGCTAAATACTTTTCTATGCAGGAAGCATATATAGTCGCCGGTTACAGAACGGCCGTAGGTAAATCAAAACGTGGTGGATTTCGCTTTTATCGCCCCGACGACCTGGCGGTAGAAGTGATCAAAGGAGTGATGGCTACCGTACCTCAACTGGAAGCCAGCCGGGTGGATGATGTGATAGTAGGAAATGCAGTACCTGAGGCTGAGCAGGGTTTGCAGTTCGGGC
>JANOCH010000307.1:0-2574 GCA_031412015.1 Chitinophagaceae bacterium | reverse complement strand
TTCTTTTTTTTAGCAAATCTTCACTCAAGGATATTAATGTGTTTATGTCTAAATATTTTATCAAGCTGTTCAAATATTAGGTTATCTAGGTCAGACGCATTAGTCAAGGTGATTGTTATTTTCGCAGCACAAACGGTAATTACTGTATTTAACATCGGAGAAGAAATAGTGAATGAATCTAAGAAGGGTTCGATTTCCGGAAGTCCAGTGTGAGGATAGACCATTAAGACTTTATCTGTACTAGTTAAGACTTAATCTGACAGTTGGGGTTAATTTAGAGTAACGACAAACTAAATTAATAACCCCAAACAATCAGATTATGAATTCTGAAACTAAGTTAATCAAATCCCGTGTTGGCCTGCTCAACCTTGCCGAACAATTAAACAACGTGACACGTGCCTGTAAATTAATGGGCACCAGCCGCGACAGTTTTTATCGACTTAAACAGCTTTACCATACCGGTGGTGAAGAAGCTTTAAAGGAAATCAGCCGTCGCAAACCTCTTCCCAAGAATCGAGTGGATCCCGCAGTTGAAGAAGCTGTTGTGAAGATGGCCTTTGATTTTCCTGCCTATGGCCAGTCAAGAGCTTGTAATGAGCTAAGAAAACAAGGGATTTTTATTTCTGCAGCTGGGATACGTTGTGTCTGGCAAAGACATGATCTGGAAAGATTTGACAAGCGTTTGAAAGCATTGGAAGCCCGTATGGCGCAGGAAGGCCTCATACTTACCGAAGCGCAGGTAATCGCCATGGAACGAAAAAAAGAGAAGCAGGAGGCACATGGAGAAATAGAAACCGAACATCCTGGCTATCTCGGTTCTCAGGACACTTACTATGTAGGCACTATCAAAGGTGTGGGTAGGATTTATCAGCAAACTTTTATTGACACTTACAGTCGGGTTGCGTTTGCAAAACTGTATAGCAGTAAGCATGCGATAACTTCTGCCGATATCCTCAATGATAAAGTTTTACCCTTCTTCGAGCAGCAGCAGATTCCATTGTTACGAGTATTAACCGATCGGGGAACAGAGTTTAATGGACGACCTGAAAATCATGAATATGAGCTGTATCTGCAACTGGAAGGCATTGACCATAGTAAAACAAAGGTCCGTCATCCGCAAAGCAATGGCATCTGTGAACGGCTACACCGGACGATGCAAGATGAGTTCTATGCCATAACCTTCCGCAAAAAGATATACCAGGAAATGGATACTCTCCAGGCCGATCTAGACGTATGGCTCGACCATTACAATAACGAGCGGCCACACAGTGGCCGATACTGCTTCGGTAAAACCCCAATGCAGACTTTTAATGAATCTCTTACCTTAGCCAAACAAAAACTGCTGAACCAGGTAAGCTCAGCAGCCTAATTAATTTAATCTGTATCCCTTTTGAAAATGAAACATTAATCCTCAACTGTCCGATCAAGTACTAACCATTACAGATAATGCCATAGCCGACCGAAATGCGTCCCCATATGAGTTGTTCAATGCTGACTCCCGTAAAAATGCACAGGCAAAACAAACTCGAAGCGAAGGCCTGGCACAAAAAATCCACAAGAACTATGCAAGGTCCTTGTGGATTTTTACTTTCGCTTCAACATTAATTAACTGGTCAACCTTTTTCAGGACTGGTCACTAGTCACTGCTAACTAGTTCCACTTCTCAATACTCAGTGTTAACAATAATTGCTTTTTGAAGTATACAATTTATTAGTATCAGGTTAAGTTTATAACATATGAGTATCTATCGTAATTCTACGGATGTAACATGAGGGGATAAAAAATGTCCACTTTTTGACCTGTTAATTTATTTGGATGGCTTTTTTCCCTAATTTCACTTAACAACTGTAATAAAATTCTCAATACAGCCTACCCGAAAAGCCGCTAAACTATAATATCCTCTCTAAAGAACAACTCCGGAAGAAAGCATCTCTGATTAGCTTAACGGATTCACTAACCTAACCTAAACTCGTCCAAATGAAACGCAGCGTCAAATTCTATGTAAACAGGCGGCTGCTGTTTATCTTTTATAATGTATTAGTTTTTTCCGCTTTTTCTTTTGGGCAGAATGCAATCGTTACTGAAAATGCAAATGCAGGAAATCCTATTTCCGAATGGGGAGTACCGGATTTTAGAGATAACAGGATCGCCGGGTTTGCTAGCAAAATGAGTTTGAACCGGGGTGAAACAGTTCGTTTTAAGATCAATGTTCAAAGCGGAGCTAATTATACTTTAAGAATATACCGTATTGGATATTATGGTGGAAATGGTGCAAGACTGATAGCCAACTTTTGTACAATAGCGGGAACAGTGCAGCCAAGTGGTATAAGTGATCCCGCAACTGGCTCGTTGGATTGCAGCAATTGGAGTGAATCGGCTACCTGGGCGATTCCCGGGTCAGCAGTTTCAGGTCTATACATTGCCAAAATAGAAAGAAGCGGAGGTGGTAGTAATCATATTGCTTTTATTGTACGCAACGACGCAAGCAATTCGGATCTGTATCTGCAATTTCCGGATGCTACCTGGCAAGCCTATAATGGGTATGGTGGTAATTCGATGTATGATGGAAATACA
>JANOCH010000306.1:0-2005 GCA_031412015.1 Chitinophagaceae bacterium | reverse complement strand
CCAGCCAATCGTTGTCATTAGGACAGGTAAGCAAATACTGATGACGATCGATTTCATACTATTTTTTTTCTCATGAGTGAATAATTATTATCTACCCGACGAATCATAAAAATATTCCTCTTATAACATTCATTAACATGATCGCAGCTATCAGTTCTCTTTTTTATAATGATCCGTCCGTTGCTCATCCTCGTCATCCATCTTTGGACCCTGTTGAATTTTTCGCCAGTCTATCGTCCTGTTATAACGCCTCATCGCTTCTTCCGGATCAAAAACCCTTTTATCAGGCATTACCAATGAATAAGGCGTATAATCAGGTTTGTCGGTAAAAAAATCGCTCAACAATGATGCGGTTACATCGTATTGGTTCACATAATTAATATTAAGGATATTGTAAATTACTTTCAGGATAGAACCAAAATTAGCATGCGTATGTGAAACATAATTTCGTTTTACATAGGGCCCGGCCATCATCAGTACGCTACGGTGTGCATCGATATGATCAACGCCACCCTGTGGATCGTCTTCGGTAATGATCACCAGCATATTTTTCCAATATTTTGTTCTGGAAAGGAAGTGTAAAATTCTGCCAACCGCAAGGTCGTTGTCCGCCATATAAGAATGTACATAGGGATAGCCATGTTCGGGTCTTTCACCAGCGCCATGATCATTGGGCACCTGCATCGTTATCAATCGGGGCAATTCTTCTTTTCCATCGATCCACATTTTAGTAAACTCTGTTTCAAACTGTTCCATCCGAAACTGATCAGGTATATTGGTATTATAGCCTGCATAGTTGTGAGAAGTACGGCTCCATAGTGCTTTTTGCATCGGCACCATCACTGCATGGGCAGCACCCGTCAGGGTGTCATTCCATTCTTCCCGCACATGAGCTGTTTCATTGGCTTCGCCAAAATTGTAAAATGAAACTTTGTTTCTTTCCAGGGCCTCCCACAAACCACCAATCTCCGCATAATCTTCGGGGTCCATGCTACCTGTGCTTCCCGGAAAACGACGACCCGGAGCTTTTGAAAAGTGGCTGGCCGTTTTACTTACGCTTGAGTTGGTTTCTACCCACTCATTTGGAATTACACCCATCATCCAGTGATGACCATGAATGGAAGCATCGCTATCGCAATAAAAGTTGTCGGAGTAGGAGAATTCCGACGCCACTTTTGTATGATTCGGCATTACATCGGCATTAGCTACTTTAAGCGTATCATTTTTCCCAAACACATTTACATTAACGCCATATCTGGCTAGCGTCAGATCACCTTTACCGGTTTTCATCTGGCCCAGCACTTCATCATAGGTTCTGTTTTCCTTGGTGATGTAAACTATATATTTGATGGGGCTTTGCCTGAGTTTTGGCAGTGCAGGCAGCGGATGCTTTACATCGTCTGTTATAGTCGCAGCCTGCATAGTATTACTAATCGATTGCTTTGTATAAACGGTTAATTGTTTTGTATCCGGCATTTTTATTTTCTGAAAAGTAGCCAACTGGATATCGCCGACATAAGTACCCTGTACCGGTTTTACAAAATCTTTTCCGCCATTCGGTCCTGCGCCAAGGCCACGGCAACTGATAACATAGATCTCTTTTTCATCCTTTGATAACAATACTCTGGCGGGACCCCATCCTGTTGGAATAAGGCCCCTGGTTTGTTTTGTATTTAAATCAATGACGGCAATGGCATTAAAACCAAGCAAGGCGACATATAATGTTTTCTCGTCTCTACTTAGCGTAATACCGAATGGCAACAAGCCACGATACTTGTCGATCCGCTTGTCTACTTTGATCGTAATATGCGAAATGATCTTCCCCGTTCTATAATCGATCTTTGAAATATTATCGTTGGTAGCATTCGTTACGTACGCATATTGGCGACCTACTGCCACGGAATTGGGACTGGCGCCTCCTACCACTTCAGCATCTTCAATCATTTGCCCGACCTGGTGACCTGTCTTGAATTTGTTGATCACTTTATTGCTGGCCAGATCAATG
>JANOCH010000305.1:0-3074 GCA_031412015.1 Chitinophagaceae bacterium | reverse complement strand
TTGGAACACCTGCAGTACAACCAGATCCTTTATTAAATGCCAAACTGGAGATCAGCAAATTTCAAAGGGAACTGCTGATCAAGTTGCATAAAGATGGAGATTTCAGTGATGCCGTATTAAAAAAGGTAGAGCAAGAGATGGATGTTGATGAACTGAAATTAAACTTGCAACTGCCGAACGATGATAGTACCATGTAAGCTTCAGGCTTACTGCTTCTTTAAGTGCATTACCATACCTCCGCCTGGTGCAAGCTTTACGGTGACCACCGCCTTTTTTGTTACGATCCGGGTTTCTTTTTTAAGGTGATCAGGGTTTATGTTCACATCTGCCGCGTCAGTGTACATTTCAGCGAAGTAATTTCCATCGCCAAGAAAATCCAACGAAATAGAAAGATCCCTGGCTGAATGATCATTGATAGTTCCCAGATACCATTCATTATCTTTTTTCCTGGCGATGGAGATATATTCACCAATCTTTGCATTGATAACTTTTGTTTCATCCCAGGTGGTCGGTATCCTTTTTATGAAATCAAACCCGTCCTGTCCTTCATAGGCGGCCGGATAATCACAGACCATCTGCAAATAATTTTCCAGCACCACGTACATGGCCAGCAGGTGGCAACGGGTGCCGAGCATCAATGGCCTTGTATATTGTACCTTGTATAATGAATCAGGCACTGCCCGAAATCCTCCCAAATGATAATCGGTTGAACCTGCCAGCATTCTCGTAAAAACTATATCAAGATCGTGATCGGGTGTAACCCGCTTATCCCATTTATTCACTTCATAATTCAATGTTCCTTCTCTGGTAAATTCATTCGGATAGCTGCGATGTAAACCGGTAGGTTTATAAGCCCCATGAAACTGGATATGCAGTTTGTGTTTCGCAGCCTTTTCCAGCATCTCAGTCTGAATGTTCACCATCTCCTGGTCATCACGATCCATAAAATCCACCATCATTCCCTGCAGCCCCCATTTTTCAAAAATGGCAAAGGCTGTGTCCAACTTAGGATAAAGAGCCGCCCATTGTACCCATACACGTACGCCAACTCCTTTGCTCTTTGCATAGTCGCACACTTCTTTCATGTCAAGTCCCGGAACAGGCCTGGTAACGTCCGCATTAGGACCAGGCTGAAAATTAACACCGTCATCTACGTACCACTGGTGCAAGCCATATTCTACCACCGAATGATATTCTATTCCATTACGGGCACAGAAGTCGATATAATATTGTTGCGTTACAAAATTGTTTCCGGGTGCATTCAGCGTATCGGGAGTCACATTTCCATTCCACCAGGGAAAGGTGGTTTTACCGGGCTTTAACCAACTTAGGTCTCCTATTTTATTGGGTTCATTCAAACTGGTTAGAATATTACTTTCCAACAATGCTCCTACCCTGTCGCCAATCATTAACACCCGCCAGGGACTATGATGGGGCAAGACAGCTTTGACTTTTATGACGGATTGCCCCGGCAATGGAGAGAGCTTACTCATTAGTTTACCTTGCTGTTTCATCAAATACATTCCCGCATAATCCAGTAATGCCGCTTCGGTAATAGCCATATAAGCATTATTGTGATACTCGAGTAACACCGGCATATCCATTAACGTATCGGGTTTTAGATGACTCCATGATTGATGGCTGTACTCACCTTCATGCGAAGTAGTGTAGTTGGGCAGAAACAAATTGTGGATCATTGGATCTCCGGCAATGTTAAACGCAGTATTTTCTTCAAGTAAAGTATAAGCCTGCCAGTTCTTTTGTTCAGGGTATTCGTAGCGAAATCCGAGCCCATCATCAAATACACGAACGACAATATTTATAGACCGAAATGGTTTTTTTGTCTCCTTCAACGGCAGTGTTACTTCTTTATAGCTCGCCTTTATCTTCTTTGCCTTACCAAAGATCAGTTCATATTGTTCAGATCCGTCCCTGTAAACTGGCCGTTGAAGCGTCAGATCGTTTTCAAAATTTCCATTGTCGAAACGGAGACTCAGTCCAGACTGGCCAATAAGTGTCTTGCCATTAAATAAAACAGTATACGTTGGCGTTTTGTCAACCAGTTCAAAATAAAATTCAATACGACCGTCGGGGGATGAAAGCTGGATCTTTTTATGAGCCAGTAAAGGCAATGGCATTATTAGCAAAATAAACCGGAGCAACAATTTCATCCTATGAAGATAAGTTTTATTCAAAAAAGAGCTATTACTGTTTACACGACAGCTCCCCTAAAATACCAGGTGGAGATAGCATACGGATCACACAGCTTGTCCCGCCTAAGCGGGAGATCAAACGGATTATTGTAAAAATACAAAGTGATTATAATCTATTTTTGGATGGCTTTAGACACAGGCATGGCGGATAAACACAGATCATTCTGCTTCGCAGCATAAAAGATCCGTACTAAGCTTGCCGAAGTATTATCCATCAAGTCCGTGTCATCCGTGCGGTAAAATACTTTTCATTGGAAAACTCACCATTCAAACTTATGCAAACACTGGCCCGGCAACTTATCCGTTTTTACAAACAGTTGACACCTCCCATTCTTCCAAAAGGTATTGAGATACTATATCCGCAACCCGATCGGCAGGTAATGAATGTGGTAAAACAATTCTTTGAAAAATTCTATAACGATAACAAACCAAGAAGATTGATGCTGGGCATTAATCCCGGCCGTTTTGGCGCCGGTATTACCGGCGTGAACTTCACGGCACCCCGGCAATTAACGGAAAACTGTGCCATCGATCATCCCTGGGGAAATAGTTCGGAGCTCTCCGCCGAATTCATTTACGAGATGATATCAGCTTACGGTGGACCGGCGAAATTCTATGCCAACTATTTTATCGGGGCCGTATCTCCTTTGGGCTACATGAAAGACAGCAAGAATATTAATTACTATGATGATAAAAAATTACAGCAGGCCGTTACGCCATTTATCTTTGATACTATTCGGCAACAACTCCGGATGGGGTTTATCACCGATGTTTGCTTTTGTATTGGCGGTGAAAAGAATTATAAATTCCTGGCGGCGCTTAACGAACAACACGATTTTTTTCAGAAAATAGTTCCGCTGC
>JANOCH010000304.1:0-8663 GCA_031412015.1 Chitinophagaceae bacterium | reverse complement strand
AGCCTCAACCAATACTGGTTTTTGTGTTGGTGCACTTTGTGTAGTCAAACCCTGTCGCTGTTGATCACAAGGTGTAGGCGTAACCGTTAATGTTTGCAAGTCTCCGGTAGCGCTACAACCAACGTTATCGGTAATACTGCTTAATTTGAATTCATAAGGGCCCGAAGCAAACACCACATCTACCCAGTAGTTAGTCGCATTATGCGATTCGGTAGGGAAGCCCGGACCATTATAAGTGTACACGCCACCAGGTGCTTTTCCATCGTTGGTTAAAGTAGTTAATGAATTTCCGTTGTTGACAGGTTGACTTAACCCTTGTGAAGTGGCGGCATAAATACCGGAACTATTATAATAGGATGCCACATAGATAAAACCTGCTTCAATTTTAACCGGCTCACTGAACAAAACTTCCTGCCATCCATTCGCTGTTACATTGGTAAAAACAGCGCTGGCCAACATATTACCATCAGCGGTCCATAGATGACCGGTATAAGTGCCGGAGACATTGTTGGCACTGAAAAATCTTATTCCTTTTACGATTCCCGGTATCCCGCTCGAAAATCTTACACCCAGCTCAACGGGACTATCCTCGTAAGTTTCTGCAACCGGATTCGTCGTCCATATTTTTTCGCTATCAGTGATCGTTGTAATAACTCCACCAACGGGTATGTCATTGTAAGTCTTACCATTGATCACTACGTCAAACGGCGCTATTCCTGTCGCGGAAGACAATACCAGGTCAAACGGGTTTCCATCGCAGCCAGAACTATTACTGATAGTAGCACTTATTGCAGCGCAGTTTCCGGTTGAGTCGCCCGGGTTGGCAAAGTTGGCCATCAACAATAAGGAATCCACCGTATCGATAACGCTATCCTCGTTAAGGTCTGCACGGCCATCAAATAAGCTATCACCTGCAATCGTATTCAGGCTGTTCATAAGCAGGACCGAATCAACCGAAGAAATGATGTTGTCGTTGTTTACATCTCCTTCGAGCAGTATGCCAAAGAAGATCCTGTTGACACCGGCCACAAGTGAATCTGAAAGATCTCTTGTCAGCGTGTGGCTATTTTTCACCCTGATATAATAGACGCCTGGTGTAATTGAATCTATCTTAAACTGCCCGCTGGAATCGGTAGTTAGTGTATATGTCTTTGCAAGCTTTGAAGCGCTGCTGTCCGTGTATAAATTAACTACCAGTGGTACCTGCCATTGCGGATGAGGTGCAGCCGGCCGGCCCTGCAGCCCTATTGTTCCAATCAGCGTAGCATGGGTTACGGGTGCAGGCGTGGGCGGAACGGGTGTTGGAGGAACTACGGGAGCAGTCGTTCTTGTACCAACAACAACATCTTTTATCGTATAACTTCCATCCGTATTTCTGCCTGCAATAGCCAATGGTAAAGGGGATCTGTATCCGCCTGGATCTTTTATGATAAGGTTCAGTTTATAATTGCCCGGTGTTACACTGGCAGGTAACACAAAATTATCGGTTGCAGGAGTAGCTGCGGATGAGGGAAGAAGGCCTGAACTGTTCGCTTTAGGCCCGGGAGTAAATTGCGAGGTTCCTGACCACACGCTATTATTAGCGGCATCTTTCAATTCATAAATAACATTCCATTTTTCATAGGTTGGCGCAATACCGATATTTTTCCAGTTCAATGTAACGGTAAAAGCAGAGTCACGTTTGATGGTGCTGCTGATGCTGCCGCCTTCAATTATGAAACGATAACCCGCGGCTTTGAATGCGTTCCTGATATTCTCTTTCGCACAGGTAGCCAGGTTGGTACTGCCATAATTTCCATTTCCAACCGAAGTAGCATGATATTCTCTTACCTGTCTTTCAAGGTCATCGTACCCGCAGCCACCCAGTGATGCAACCCAGCTCGGTGGTTCACCTGTTACCGGGGCGTATTTCCATCTTTCATTGATAATCGCATTGAAGGGACCACTTGCACCAAATGAAAGTGTATTGCCCTTAAGGTAACCGTCAATATAACCATCTGTTGCACCCCAATTATCTCTTCTCCATCCCAATTTTCCCCAGTTATTTGTTTTACCCAATGCATACGCTGCTACTTCTTTGGGATTATCGGTATTAGGTAATCGTTCCGCATCAAAGGTCGAGATCATGATGCTTAAAGGATGATCCGTAAAAACATTTACATGATGATCAATGATCGTTTTTAAAGTGGCTGCAGTGGGCCTTCTTCCTGCAGGGTAACTTGTCATAACATTAATGATACCGGCACTATGCCATTCGCCCCATGATCCATACCCACGTATATCAATACAAAAGATAGCATCACGGTAGGCAATTGTTTTTCCTTTATTCGGGCCTGCTGCAGCTGTGTAAGATGAAGATTTAATATGTGCATATAATGCTTCATGCAGGGCCTTTAACCTATCGAGGTAATATTTGCTATTCCAGTTAGGTACCCATGATCCATATCCGTCAGTAGGTCCGCTACCGGTAGTTTTCCAATCCGGATCTCCTTCACCTTGCATCAGTCGATGCAAATATTCGGGGTAAGCGGAATTGCCATTATCATAACTCGCCATGCCCTCGTTGCTACCTCCGTCAGGATAACAGGTCATGATACCGAAGGAAAGTTTTTGTCCTTCATTAATAACCTCTCTTATCAATCCGTCAAAGTATTGCCAATTATAGCTGCCTTGTGTTGATCCTTCCAGCCTGTTCCAGGTAAAACGGTAATAAGCATCCAGCGATGGTATCGACTGTCCTTCGAGAGGATAGCTGATCGATCCGTTACCATCATGCCACTGTTCAGCTCCTCTTCCCGGTGAAATAATATCGGGATCACCCAAAGGAATGGTGGTAAATGAAAGTGGTGTAGTTTGGGAAAATAAATGTAAGGGCGTGATGAAACTTAACAGCAAAAAAGAAAAAATAATTGGAGTTTTCACACAGCCACGGACAATAGAATCCGATGATCCCTTAGAAAGGAATGCAGCTTTCATAGCATATTAATTTTAAAAAAATGATAGATACTTTATATAAAAGAATAGTTTTCTATATAAATAGTTAACGTAAAACAGTATTGGAAAACCGATACGAATAAGGGTCACTCAATATTCGAATATGAGGTGAAATTACTTTAGGGTAGGATTTTCCCCTTAAAGCAAATCAAGTGCCGCATTGTTAAAACTGACAATAGAATTATGCCAACATCAGCGCTTTTTATACACATGAGAAATTATATCCATTTAAACATTGAATGTAGCCGGTATAACTTTATTATTTGATGTTATTCGATTGTACCTCACATTAAGTGTTGTGATGGTGCGGGTATCTTGAATAAGATTTATCCCGGGAGATCAGGAAGAGGCCTTTTGTTGAATGTTGCAATGTTTTAAGAAGTTGGAGACTACAGCGCCAGGTAAGTTTTCTTTTTGTTATTCGATCAACGATAATTTCACTACGATTATAGACGGGTTGTTTTTAAAAGTATCATGCAAATATCTCTTTCCTTCACCGTGATATCAGCGTTGCGAATTCCACTCCAAAAAAATAAGGCCGCCTGATGAGCAAGGCGGCCTTTTATTGTTATCGGCAATTGTATTTATTTGGCAGCAGCAAAATGCTCTGCTACTTTATCCCAGTTGATCACGTTCCAGATCGCTTTCAGGTAATCAGGACGTTTATTCTGGTACTTCAGGTAATAAGCATGTTCCCATACATCAATACCTAGTATCGGTGTGCCCTTTACCTCGGCCACATCCATCAGGGGATTGTCCTGGTTAGGCGTTGAGCTCACTTCCAGTTTGCCGTCTTTGACGATCAACCAGGCCCAGCCGGAGCCAAATCTTGTGGCTCCAGCAGTATTTACTTTTTCCTGTAAAGCTTCGAGTGTGCCAAAAGTGGCGCTGATAGCCTCTGCTAATTTCCCCGATGGTTTTCCTCCATTGGCAGAAAGCAGCTCCCAGAAGAAACTATGATTCCAGTGACCACCACCATTGTTACGAACTGCAGGTGAGATCTTTCCGGCACTGGCGATTAGTTCCGCCAATGATTTGCTTTCGTGCTCGGTGCCTGCAACGGCTTTATTCAGATTGTCAACATAGGCCTGGTGATGCTTCCCATGATGAATTTCCATGGTCTGTTTGTCAATATGCGGTTCCAATGCGTCGTGTGCATACGGTAGCTCAGGTAATGTAAATGCCATAACTATTGTTTTAAAGGTTTTAAAAGTTTGCTTAGTCGTGAAAGGATAACAAATTTATTGCCTTACAGTTGATTGTGGCGGTAATTATTCCTTATTTGGAAATTATTTTTTCAGCTGGTTCAACTTTTTCCCTTTCTACATAAAAATTTCTACCATTCCTCTTGTTTCCGGGTCGAGGCGGATAGAGATTGTATACCATGGGATAGATCGCTTATAATCCGGTATTTTTTCGGATGATCTTCACAAAATCCTCTGTCAGCTCACTGAAAATTTTTCCACGCTTCCTTTCGGGCTTTGTATGATCGCGGTTTTGACAGGAACATAGATGTGCTCATCAAATTTCATCTAATTCCCGGTTACAGGATGAGCGGGAATGATCTTTTTTGATTTATCAGGCTTTGTCATGAACAGCTATCTCTTCGTTTTAAAAAAATCCTTCATCAATTTGGCGCAATCTTCTTTCAAAATACCTCTTATCAATTCGGTCTTTGGATGAAAAGGCCAGTTTGAAGCCGTCGTTTTTTTGTATCCATTTTTTTCATCATCGGCGCCATAGACGATCTTTCCGACCTTACTCCAGTAGATGGCGCCTGCGCACATCAGACAGGGCTCGATCGTTATATACAAGGTTGCTTCAGGAAGATATTTGCTGCCAAGATTGTTGAAAGCAGAGGTAAGGGCTATCATTTCCGCATGAGCTGTTGGGTCATTTAGTTTTTCGGTCATATTCCTGCCTCTTGCGATGACCTTTTCATTTAAAACCACCACGGCGCCTATCGGAATTTCGTCTTCATCAAATGCCAGCCTCGCTTCCTTTAATGCCAGCATCATGTAATATTCATGCGTCATAATATATTGAAATTACAAAATGTTTCAATGCTGATTTTTGGCAGCATGGCATGATATTTTAATAGTGATAGAGGAGAAAGTATTAGTAACCTTAAAAATGAACCGTATGAATAAATTATTAATTGGATTTTCAGCAGGCTTGCTCCTCGGTGTTTTATTTGCACCGGCCAAAGGCTCAGAGACCCGTGAAAGTATATCTAACACGGGCCGGGATCTGAAAAATAAATTCAACGACCTGGTGGATTCTATCACCGATAAATTCGACACGTTGAAAGATGAAGCGGAGGAACTGGCGGAGCAAGGAAGGCAGAGAGTGAAGTCCTTCAAAAACGAAATGACCTAAAAACCCTGATCCATAGCCCATTCAGAAAGTGTAAAAGCATTGCTACCCTGGCAATGCTTTTTACATAAGGCGCCCCGATTCAAAGTTTAATTTGGTTCAAAAGAAAAGCCGGTGAAATTTTCACCGGCTATTTACTTTTCCCTCTCGACAGCAGCGGGAACGGAACTCACCAGACGTTATATATAAAAGGGATGGGATTATTGGTAAGGATTGATGAGAGGCGAACAATTAACTCGTAAAATATTACCCCTTCACTCACCTTACTATCGCAAAAACTTCTCCATTTGTAAAACAGGGCCGAATCAACAAAAGTTCACCAAATAGTAAGGTGGATGGGGTGATTTTTCCACAATCTTCGCAAAAAATAAAAGGTTTTTCCTTCCCTGACCGGATATAACTCCACCAACAAGATTGGCTTTTTACCTACCTTAAGTGTATCAATTTTGATCAATGAATACAATCAACACCGGGCAATTAATGGCTATGCGCCAGTATTTTGACAGCGGGATCACTAAGTCAATTGCGTTTCGTAAAGAACAATTGCAGACCGTTAAGCAGGCCATATTGACGTTCGAACAGGAATTGTATAATGCGCTGTATACCGATCTGAAAAAAAGTCCTGAAGAATGCTGGGTGACGGAATTGGGCCTGGTGCTGTCAGAGTTGGATTTTATTAGCAAGAATTTGCGGCGTTGGATGGAACCCGAACGTGTATCTACCAACTTGCTGAATATGCCTTCTGGCAGTAAGATAATGCGGGAGCCATTGGGTGTGGTATTGATCATTGGCCCCTGGAATTATCCTTTTCAGTTACTGATCAATCCATTGCTTGGTGCAATAGCCGCCGGCAATTGTGTGGTGTTAAAGCCCAGCGAGTTCGCGCCGGCAACAGCGGCTGTCATGAAAAAGATAGTTGAAGAAAATTTCTCTTCCGATTATATTTTATATGCCGAAGGCGATGGCGCTGTCATAGTGCCTCAAATGATGAATCATTTTGTGTTTGACCATGTGTTTTATACCGGCAGCACGGCTATTGGAAAGATCATCTACAAAATGGCGGCGGAAAACCTGGTGCCGGTTACATTGGAATTGGGAGGTAAAAGCCCGTGCGTAGTGGAAAGTGATGCCAACATCGCTGTTGCCGCCAGGCGTATAGCAATGACTAAGTTTTCCAATGCGGGACAAATGTGTGTGGCGCCGGATTATGTTCTAGTGCATGTATCAAAGAAAGACGAACTGGTAGCAGCTTTAAAAAAAACAATCCAGCAATTTTTTGGCGACAAGGCGGAAGAGAGCTACAACTATGGAAAGATCATTAACGAAAAGCAATTTGATCGTATCGTTGCTTATTTATCGCAAGGAACAATCGAACAAGGAGGCAGGACTGATAAGGACAAATTATTCATTGAACCGACTATTTTGACAAATGTTTCGCTGGAGGCGTCGGTGATGAGAGATGAAATATTCGGCCCGGTTTTACCGGTAATTTCATATGATACCATTGAAGAAGCAAAACAGGTCATAGCCAGGCATCCAAACCCATTGGCCTTTTACATTTATACGTCAGATAAAAAAAAGGAAAAAGAATGGCTGGAAGCTGTTGCCTTTGGAGGTGGTTGTGTCAACAATGCCAGCTGGCATCTAACCAATCATCATTTGCCGTTTGGCGGAAGAGGGGCAAGTGGAACCGGCAATTATCATGGGAAATATTCTTTTGAAACATTCAGTCATCGTAAGGCGATCATGAAAACACCCGCCTGGTTTGATCCGAATATTAAGTATCCGCCTTTTAAAGGGAAGTTGAAATTGTTTAAATGGGTGATACGGTAAAGACATATCCCACAAAGACACCAAGGTCACAAAGTATTATGGATCCTTTGTATTCTTTGCGGCTCCTATGTTTACAAATTAAGTAAAAAAGTTCTTTGAGATAGAATTAAGATACCAATAGATTTGATTTAAAAAAGTGAAAAAAGGGTGAGAGCGAATTTGCGGCTAAACAGCTCTTGAAGCATGTTCTCACAAAGAAATTGCCTCACTCTTTTTTATCTCTTCGAGTTTGAACAGAATGTAAGGAATACTGCACAGCGGTGTATCCAGAATATCCAACCAGGAGACAAAACGAAGGGAGATTTTTCACTTTTTCATTAAAAAACTAATTGGTATGAAAAAGATGGTAAAACAAGTAGCGGCTATTGATGTAGCCCAAAAAGAGCTGGTAGTTTGTTTAGGCAGGATGAGCGATGACTGGTCACCGGAGTTGTATGCCGGCAAGGCCTTTGCCAATACTGCTAAGGGGTTTGAATCAATGGAAGCATGGGTTAGCAAAATGACGGAACCGGAAGTGCCTCTTCGCTATGTAATGGAAGCAACGGGGGTGTATCATGAAAAATTAGCTTATTATTTAGCAGACCAAGGCTATAGTCTGAGTGTGGTATTGCCAAACAAGATCAGCAATTACTTCAGGACACTTGAAGTTAAAACCATTACCGACAAAACAGCTTCGGAAGCGATTGCCCGTTTTGGATTAGAGAGAAAGTTGGATGACTGGCACCGTCCTAAATCAATATTCAAAAGGTTAAGACAACTTACTCGTGAACGGGACCAGTTAGTAGGGGAAAGGACAATTGTAAAGAATCAGATGCATGCAGAGCAGGCAGAGGCTGAACCAGGGGGTTCAAGCGTAGTTCGAATGAAAAAGCGTATTGCACTGCTGGATAAACAGGAACTAGAGATTAAACAGGAAATACAGGCATTGGTAAAGAAAGATGAACAGGTAACAAATACTGTAAAAACTATCTGTACCATACCTGGCGTAGGTCTGTTGACAGCCGCTACCGTTCTTGCCGAGACCAATGGTTTTGAACTGATCCGAAATAAAAGACAACTGGCCAGTTATGCAGGGCTTGACGTGAAAGACAAACAATCGGGCACATCGGTAAAGGGGAAAGCCTGCATATCAAAGAAGGGAAATAAATACTTGCGTAAAGCCATGCACCTGCCCGCCTTATCAGTGATCCGTCATGACGATCGGTATAAGGCCGTTTTTGCCAGGCTGGTATCAAAGCATGGAATAAAAATGAAAGCAGCGGTAGCTGTACAACGAAAATTGCTGGAGATGATCTATACCTTATACAAAACCAATACAACCTATGACCGGGAATATTTAAACAAAAAAATAGAGAGCAACTAAAAAAGCTACTCTCTATACAGGCTGGCTTGAAGCCGCCTAAAAAAACAAAAATAAATAATTTAAATCACTTGGTTCTTAACACAGAATCTTTGTGGGA
>JANOCH010000303.1:0-2249 GCA_031412015.1 Chitinophagaceae bacterium | reverse complement strand
GATGTTGATGAAGATAATTTATGCAGCGATTATTATCGTGTCAGGAAGAATCCTTACTAGATCTCTATTCTTTCCCAAAAATCTGCGGGTTCCATTTTTTCTACTGCTTATCAGAGAAATGAGGTAACAAAATTAGTGAGATGTTTGTGGTAGGCAATAACAGGTTTGTCAGCGGCCAGCCCCTTCAGGCCGCTGACTTTTTCACCTTTCCTGCTTTTACAGTTGATCTATAAAAGCTGCTGTCTGGTCGTTAAAGTATTTCCCACTATGAATAGCGATTCTGTACATCCGAAATCAGTGGTTTTCTTTTTCCTGATTTGCGCAAGTGTTTTATATTTTGTCATTCTCTACCACTTTTTGTTGAACAATTAAATAGGCAACCGGTTAATCAAACCGCATCACTATTTTTATAGCCGCTTTATGTATTCACTTATAGAAAATGATATTAAAAAACTTGTTAATGCTAACGATGAGTCTTTACAGTTTGTGCTGTCGCATTTCAGGCAGATCAAAACAAAGCGGAACCATTTCCTGCTGAAAGAAGGCGATATATGCCGGACATGTTACTTCATCAACAAAGGCTGTGTGCAGGTTTACTATTTAGATAAGAATAATGATGAAGCCACGAGGGATTTTTTCTTCGAAGCCCAGTGGATGACGAATATTGAGAGCTTCAGTAAACAGGAGCCATCTAAAGAATTTTACCGGACCATCGAACCAACTGAATTGCTGGCGATTGACCGGGATAGTTTTTTTCAACTGATCAGCAAGGTCCCTCCGTTTATGGAGGCATATCGTCAAATTTTAGAAGCATCCTATTCACATTCCATTCAACGGATCAATAGTTTCAATGCCATGGATGCACTGGAGAGATTCCATTGGGTAAGGGAATATCAGCCTCATATTCTTACCAGGCTTCCGTCAAAGATCATTGCCTCCTATATCGGTGTATCTCCTGAAACACTCAGCAGGTTAAAATCAAAGCTAAGAGTAGAAAGAAAAAAGGGATAGAAGAATTATCTGAAAATTCCCTGCGCTTTATATAAGTCATTTAGTACACAACTTATTGTTTTCTCTTTTTCCTCTTTCTCACTTTTGAACTCTAAGTCCAAATCCTTGACATATATCAAGACTGGTGAAATGGTGATGATGAATTTTTACAGTGTTAAAAATATTCATCATCTCAACTTATCATTATGCTTACTACAGTTACAGACCACATTGTATTTGAAAATGTGGATCCTTCCGTATTATTCGATCTGTACACCAAAGCTGAAAAGCATCAACAGTTTTCCGGCGCACCGGTTACCATCTCTGCCAACGAGGGCGAAGCATTTAATGCGTATGGCGGCTTCTGCTTTGGTAAAAACCTGCACATTGAAAAAAATAAACTGATCGTGCAAAGCTGGAAAGCGTAGGGCTGGAACGAATACATCGAACCTTCATTGGTTTCTATCAGGCTGGTGAAAGAAAACAATGACACCCATCTTTTTCTTACCCATGCCGACATCCCTGCTGATAAAGCAGCTCCCATGCTGAAAGGTTGGGAGGAATGGTATTGGAACCCTATGCGAAAATTCTTATCTGTTAATAAAAACTGATTCACCACAATTAAAACTTAAACAATGAAAAAGCTTTCTTTAATTATTTTAATTATCCTCGTTATGACACAAGTAAGCTCGGCACAAGCAACTGGCAAAAGCAACACTGCAGAATATCTCCTCCTTTTCCGTAACGTAAGCGGCGATGGTAAATACCTGGTAACCGCCGAAGACATGCAGAAGGCCATGCCCCTGTGGCAGGAATGGATCGGCAATATTGCTAAAAATGGAAAATTAGTCGCTACCAACCCTATTGACTACAATGGAAAATTGGTAAAGGCGAACGAAGTAAAGGATCAGCCGTACCTGGTAAAGAAGGAATTGGTTGTCGGGTATCTTATTTTAAAAGCGTCCACGCTTGAGGAGGCGATTGAAATAAGTAAAACAAGTCCGATCATTACTGAATACAATGGCAGCGTAGAAGTAAGGGCCATGATACCATTCCCGGGACAATAAATAACCAGTAACCCATCCCTGTTTCAGGGGTGGTTTTTTTTATTAACATCCTTTTCTTTAAATCCTTTTGGCGTTACACCAAATTTTGATTTAAAAACAGTGGAGAAATAGGCCTGTGAAGCAAAACCCACCTTGAACGAAATTTCAGAAATGGATAAGTCTTCGTTCAGTAATAAATATTTTGCCTTTTGC
>JANOCH010000302.1:0-2072 GCA_031412015.1 Chitinophagaceae bacterium | reverse complement strand
AGTTCGCTATATTTCTTTAATTGATATCCCCACAATCCGCAGATAAAAAATATGACCGCTGCAATTACAAAATGAATTATAAATGATTGCAGTTCGAAATAATCGAGTTGAGTAAAATAAACATTTTCAACACCACTATTCTGAAGATAACCAAACGCTACATGGTGAACGATTACCACAAGCAACATGGGTATTTGCAACTTCCAGTTTTGATAAGTGATAAGTATGGCGCTGCCAATAAAGGCGAAAAAATGCATTTCAAATAATCCGTGCATCTGGTAAATGTACTGAGCCATGAAAATGCCTAATACTATGCTTAGAACATATTGATAAAGATTTGAGTTGGGTAGAGCTACTTTAGCGGAATAGTAAGCAAGTATAGACAAACCGCCAACCCCGGCTGCTATCAGCCAGGTACCATAGAAGAATGCAAACAACAGTCCTGCCAGAAAATAGCAGACCAGGAAGTAGTTAATTAACTTATCAGATCTTTTTTTTACACTTAGTCTGAAAGCCGCGGTATGCAGTTGCTGATTTGTTTCGTCGCCGGATGTTGCAGGTTTTTTCATTATTTATCGCATTTGGGTAATTGACAACCATATGCCTTTAGGGCAAACTGGTCAAAAACGACTCCAGGGTTATGATGAAGAAGCGAATCCAGCGCTATCCTGGCATATTCGGTTTTCTTCTCCGTACAATATCGGCTCCTGTTATAGTTTCCCCGGAAATATAATTTGTGATCAGTGTTAATGATTGCAGCCTGGGGTGTTGAGTATACGCCGCATGAATCCGCTATGGAAGTATCAAATAGCACCGGGAGCTGTATGTCAAATTTGTTTTGTATCTCTTTGTCCGTATAATCTTTAGTGCTCATTACCACGACCGCGAAGTTGACTTCATGTTGATATTGTTTTACCAGCGATTTGAAGTGAGCTATATTAAATTTAGAACAGGGACAGACTGGGTTGAAAAAATGCAGTAATACCGGTTTACTATTGTCTGAATTTAGTTTCGATGGCAGGTTGATGGTAGTTCCGGTGGCAATCGCCTGGTAATTCTCAGGAACGGGTGTTGGTAAACGGTACACCCAGTCGGTATACCAGAAAAACGCGATTATTCCTGCGAATAAAAGACTCAGCCAGATTATTATCGTTCCTTTTCTCATACCATGATTTTCATTTAAATTCAGAGATATTATTCTATATTATGACTGCAAAGGCAAACTAATAGTGAATAAAGCACCGTTTTTATTCTCTGCTTTTATTTCTCCTCCATGCGCCGTGATATATTGTTTGACGATAGCTAATCCCAGCCCTGTACCATTGTTTTTCTGTATTGTAACAAAAGGATCAAACAGTGTTTTCATTATTTCCTGTGGAATACCGGGTCCGTTATCCCGAATGGATACCTTAACATTTTCGAAGCCGATATCCGCTTCCACTGAAACATGAATGCAGGGGTTGTTAATCTTATGATCAACCAGCGCATCAATAGCATTGTTGACCAGGTTCATGATGGATCTTTTAAGCTTGCTTTCATCACCTGCAACTGTCAACCCGGCCTGGCCTTCTCTGCGAATGGTCACATTACCATTGCCACTTTTCGCTTCCGCCAGTTTGATACCTTCGCCGATCACTTTATCGAGGCTTACCGGTAATTTTTTTACAGGTGTTTCTTTGATAAAGTCTAAAAAATCTTCAAATATTTCAGAGGCCTGCACACCGCTTTGATCAATCATATCAAGCCATTCGTTATCTGGATGCTCTTCCCGCATCATATCAGTTAGTACCTTAATATTTTTAATGGGAGAACGCAGATCATGCATCATCATGCTTACCGCTTTACCAACGGCCGACAATTTTTCTTTCTGCATCAGCTTTTCCCGCAATTCCGCTGTTTGAATGGCTTTGGCTGCATTCAGTACAAATAGTTTAAGAAGATATAGCTTTTCTGTTTTTAGTTTTTCCTGTTTTTTTAGCACGGCGAAAATAGTATAGTGATCCATCCTGGCGAATACTACATCATCCAGTTGCATTACTTCCTCGTCGCTGGCGGGAGCGGCTTTTAAGCGG
>JANOCH010000301.1:0-3330 GCA_031412015.1 Chitinophagaceae bacterium | reverse complement strand
CATCCCGTTCAGAAATATTGAACACATCCGACAGCCAGCTGAATACTTTTTTTGAAGCGGTTGTATTGCCATGATGCAAGGCTACTGTATAGGCTGGAGGATTCACCACTTTACCAATAAAATCAATATCAGCCGGTTTTCTTTCTACCTGGAAAGTGCCGATTCCGGGAATATTCAATTGCTTATGTAAAACCAGGTATTGATACAGCTCTCCGTACATTATTAATTCTTTTGGTGGAACGAAAATATGACTCCGCCAACGAAATTAAAGCCATATACCGGATATTGGTTCCAGCGCTGGTATTCTTTATTAAAAATATTATTGAACTGGGTCCAGAGGCTAATATTCTTCTTTATTTTGAATTCCAGCCCGGCATTCAGGTCAACCGCTCCCTTCAATTTTCCATCACTCCCATCTTTTCTCAGGTAACGGGAACCGTTAAAGGCAAAAAGATCGCCTTTCAAAAAAAGATCCTTGATGATCTGCAAACGAAGAGCCGTGTTTAATTCGAGCGGAATTAACCCCCATGCTTTTTGATTATCCCGCAGGCCGGTATATTGATTAAAACTGAGGCTGGTGATGACAGAGAATTTTTCCTCCACATTATAACCCAACTCACCGCCAAGGTTCACTACATTGACTCTCCGTTCATTGACTACCCGGAATGATTTTCCTTCACCGGCTGCACTTGTATCATTAATAAACAGTGGCTGATTGGTCAATTTATTAAAGCCCACTTTGGCGCTATAGGTAAAATGATCGCCCACCGAACCTTTAAATCCGGCGAATCGCTCCTCTACCCATGTATTTAACAAAGAAGACGGCGCCCATAGCCACTGATTTTGGGAGGCCAGGTATTGAAAAGTTGTTTTACGAATATAGCCGGTCCATCCCGCATGAAAAGTAAAGCGCTGATCATCGGTACCTGCTTCAGCCAGGATATTGGGAAACATTTTGAAAGTGGAATTATCCCAGGAAGGACGAATACCACCCTGCAACCTGAGGTTGGTACTCTTATATACAACGGATGGCGAGATATACCACATGGTATTGTTGACCGCTGATTTATCTTTTGGAGAAAGACGCGTCAGATCAAAAGTCACACCCAGGTTCACCGCGAAATCCTGCCCGATACTTTTTTCCAGCGGAAGATTAACTACCGTATTGCTTTCATTGTTCTTCAGGTGATCGCTGAATATATCAATCTTTACTTCAGGCGAATAAGAAAGTCCGAATTCTGTTGAATTGATATTGCGTGCCGCTATTCTTGCCGAAATGGTTTGAAATCGCTGACGTAAGGAATCTTTAGGAAAAGAAAGTGATTCGGGCTGGTAACCATACTTATAAGTTCTGTCCTGTTTCATGCCAATGCTGGCATTCCATTCTAAATTTTTCGCGGTTTTATAAAACGCACTCAGCTTTACCTGTGTATTGGTAAAATCCTGGAACTCTCTTTTGCCCTGCGAGGAAACATGCTTTGCATAAATATTACCACCGGCGGTATTGCCATCGCCAAATGAAAACCCGGTTTGAACGAATGGTGTTCTTAAACTTCCAAAACCCACTTTGATATAGTTGCTATTATCAAAATTGGCGGTGGAATCGATCTGCAGTGCCAATGGTTTTAAGGAACCGGGCTGGTAAGCAAATAAAAGATTAGGATTGGGAATATCATATTGCAACCTGGGTTTGGCTGTATCAGCCGACGGCGGTGTTGCATTAAAATTGATCTTGGCGGCTTCTCTTAACACCGGTCTGAAGGAGGAAGTAATATCAATAGCTTTTGGCTTGGAAGTATCTTTTTGCGCATGCGAAATTCCAAAAGACAACATACCTACTCCCAATAAAAATACTTTAGCCCCCACCCCGAACTGCGTTCCTTCCCTTCGCTTTGCTTGGGAACCCCCCAAGGGTGAGGCCACCCTCGCACCGCCCATGCCTATCGAACACTTTCTATTATTTTGCATATTCATTTTGTTCATCAGCTTATTAGCAACTCATTTCAACATTATTAATTCTCGACTTTCAAGTAGCTGGCACATCGGCATATTAACACATTTGCACATTACTAATTACCCACCTTGCTGCTCTTGCTTTCCTCATCCGTTACCTGCGTCAATTTTGTTTGGGCCTCGCTTTTCAGCGTAGGATCGATGGTATTATCAACAATGCTCTGGAAAGTCGCTTTGGCATTGAAAAAATCTTTTTGCTTAAAATAAACATCACCTAAAAGAATGTAGGCTTTAGTCACCCAATAATCATAAGATCCCGATTTATTGATCACTTCAAAAGCCGCCTTCTCCGCATCGATTAATTTATTGAGCTCAAACCAGCAATTCGCTATCTCATACCTTGCCTCAGCAGCCAGCGCTGCTTTGTTCAATTGAACCACTGTTTTAAAATTAGCCAGCGCCTGGTCGTATTGCCGGTTAACTTCATAGGATTTGGCGATGGCCATATTCGCAAGCGCTTTGTCATCTGAACTACTTCCTTTTGCTACAGCCAATTCCTTTGCATTGGCCACTGCTTCCGTCCATTTCTGTAACTGGTATTGGCTACGCAATAAACCCCGCATCGCTTCCAGTTTGTTTTCCTGGTTGGAAGCTTCTTTGTTCAATTGTATATAATAGGTCTCGGCCTTTATGTAATCTTTTAGCTCAAAGAAATTAATACGCGCCGCTGCCAGTATAGCTCTTTCTGCATATTTGTTAGGTGCATTGATGGCCACATCCTCGTAACCTATTAATGCATTTTTCCAATCCTTTTTACCATTGTATATTTCACCGATATAGAAACTTGCGTCATTGGCGTATACACCATCGGGGAATTTATTGCGATAATTATTCAACGAAGTAAGAGCAGCAGCGTTATTTCCATTCACCAGTTGATTTTCCGCAGCCGCATAGGTCAGTGAATCTTCAGTGTCCATACTGATGGGCTTACCGGCTTTGCGCATGAACGCCGCATATTCATCGGGCTTTCCTTGTTCGATATAGATCACTTTTACATTATCCAATGCATCTTCCGCTTCCGGTGACGAAGCATACTGCGCTATCAATGTATTGTATTGCTTTAAAGCTTCTGCATTATTGTTCAGGTTGTAATAGGCTGTACCCAGCTTCAGGTAGGCCTGCGGTTTAAGGCTGGCGTTACCACTGCTCTTGATCACATTATTCAAATAAGGGATCGCCTCGCCAAACTTTTCATCTGACATGTAAGTATTGGCGATCTCCATATTCGCATCTGTCACCAATGGAGAAGCAGGAAATTTCCTGTTCATGGTGTTCACGTGTTATGGATGTGAACGTGAACACTTAAAGCAATATATA
>JANOCH010000300.1:0-2189 GCA_031412015.1 Chitinophagaceae bacterium | reverse complement strand
CACCTGGCCGATGGTCATGTTATCGGGGTACCTTCCTATCTGTGGCATGTAACCAATGTATTTTTTATAAGATGGATCACTATCGATCACGTGGTCCTTTACAATTATTTTTCCTGAATCTGGTTTTACCATTCCCAGGATGCATTTGATAAGCGTTGTTTTTCCGGAACTGTTGGGCCCGATTAGTGATACAACCTGCCCGCTTCTGAAGTTTGCATTAATGTTATGCAGGGCCTGTATTTTTTTAAACTTTTTACTCAAATCCAGTATCCGTATCATAATTTATTAGGCTTTAGACGAGGTTGTCCGTCAACAAGATTTTCGGGTGTCAGGCCCGGGATGGCCTTTTCTGCTCTATCCAGTAGGGAAACCATGAAGCTCCGCATGAGCATCAGGGTGGTTGGATTTTGTTCTACAATCATTGCGTAAAGACTTACAGGATGATAAGGTATGTCGCCAATACTGTCTTTATTGAGATCGTATCCTTCATATTTGTCCCAATAGTTGTTATTAAACTTATTTAAAGAGACACTCCCATTGGAAGCAACGTCAAAACTATTTCCATTGAAGTTGTTGTGGTTAAAATTGTTGTCGTCGCAGCTTGCCTGAACTTTGATGGCCCACCCATTACTGGTAAAAGTATTTTGATCGATGGTCAGCCGACTGCTACCTTCCATAAAAATGCCGACGGTGTTTTTTAAAAAAGTATTGTGAGTTACGTTCCCTTCCTTAATTTCTTTAAGTAAAATTCCATAAGATGAAGCTCCCCAATTTTCTTCGAAGTGGTTGCCTACCATTTTGACCCTTTTGGAGAACATTACCGCAACGCCAGCCCCATAGCTCCTGAATATGTTGTTTTGGTAGGCGTCATCATTTGAAAACATAAAATGAAGTCCATAGCGAATATTTTTCTCGCTCCTGTTCTTTTTAATTACAGAATTGGATACAAACTCCAGGTAGATCCCGTCGCGGTGTCCCTGGATAAAATTACCTTCAATCAGCATGTTGTCGCACTTCCATAAGTGTATGCCATTGCCAGACAAATGTTCCGACTTGTTGTTCCCGCTAATGCTATTATTTTTGATGGTTGTATGTGCTGAATTCGCAACATGGATACTGAAATACGAATTACTGATCGTATTATTTTCAATGGCGACATTGATTGCATCGATGATTTTAATTGCTGAATAATCATTCATGGATGAGAAACCGGCATTAATAAAATGAATACCCTTCACTAGAATATTTCGTCCGGATATAGTTAGCATTTCGTTTTTCATCTCGCCGTCCAAGACAGGAAAGTGAATTCCTAAGAGAACAATCGATTTGCTAATAACGATATTTCCTTCTTTGTAAGTTCCCCCATAAAGCAGTATTGTATCCCCGTCTTTTGCGATTTGCACTCCTTGCCTGAGTGAGCTCACGGTTTTATTTTTTCCGACTTTAATTGTATTTGCGGAGCTCTGGAGAGTTATAATTAAACAAAGAATAATAATCAGGCTTTTCATTTGACAAGGATATTATAAAGAGTTGCCCAGTCAGTCAGCCTGCTGCCTGCCAGTTCTTTAGATTTCTTTTGTGCTTCGTTAATATTTCTAAATGCCGCCGCATTGCCTCCCATTGGACTTTTCAGACTGCTGCTAACCACAAATTCCGCTGTGCTGACATTTACAAATTCGTGCGGCTCATTATAGTGTACAAATAGGGTTTGATGGATTTCGCTGAGTTCGACACCGCGGTGTTGCAAAAAAGCTGCAATACAAAGCACATCATCAAACTTGTAAATTTTTCCTTTTTTGGTAACAATCTCGGCTCCGAATTTCGGATCGACGATGGTCATCTTACATTCGACGCAATTATCTGTTCCGGTAACTATTTTTTGTGCTTCGGGATTACAACTGGTGAGGAATAAAAATACGGCGACCGAAAGAGTAGCCACTAACGAATTACTTCTGATTCTTTTTGTAAGGTTATTTTTTCGACGCCATTCAACCACCCAAATGACAAAATATAATCCTGTTATAACAATCACGATCCAGGCTCCGACATCAGGATAGGAATAGGCATCGAAATTCAATAGTTTCTTATGACCTATTAGTGGAGGCTGATAAGATAATCCTGCAACCTGGATAGCTGCAGCGGGATCGAGGTTGTGGCCGTGTCGGGCGTCTACGAGACGGACCCGATCG
>JANOCH010000299.1:0-6928 GCA_031412015.1 Chitinophagaceae bacterium | reverse complement strand
CTGATGCAGCCCGTTTTTACATCCGTTGACAATACTCCGCAGCAATGGAAAGCTTTAAGTGAAAGGATTTTCGCCGCGGATGCGTTCATCCTTGTTTCACCGGAATATAATGGCAGCTACTCCCCTGCCATGAAAAATCTGCTGGACCATTTTCCAAAACAACATCATAAACCTTTTGGTATAGTCACTGCATCTCCCGGAGTTATGGGAGGAATACGGGCTGCACAGCAATTATTATTGTTGGTGCCGGCTTTGTTTGGTATTGCTTCGCCTTATTTATTGATCGTACCCGCGGTTGATAAAAAATTTGACAAGAATGGCGAGCTTACCGATCAAAGCTTTCATCATTCTATACACAACTTCACCGCGGAATTTTTATGGTTGGCTGAAAAAGTAGCAAAGGAGAAGGTAACAGCTGATCTTATAGTGAAGTAATAAGTACGCAGGATCATTTTTTGAGCCGCCTTTTCAGTTTTGACTGGCATTCTTGCTTTGCATAAAATAAGCAAGGTTTCTTCTTGCATTTTTTTGTATGCCTCTTTTCATAAATCCCGTCCAGCCAAACAGCACACCTTTCCAACCCAACGCCTGGGCCGCCCAGGTGCTAAGCCGAAACCCGTCGCTGTGTTCAATGATCTTTCCATCTTTGAACCTCATAAAGGCTTTGATATTGTTTACTACTCTCCTGCCGGTCCTCGAAAAAGTATAGGTGGCAGTCCAGCTGCAAGTAGCATATTCCTGATCGATCAGCTCAATATCGGAATATTGTAATGAAAAATCCCTGGCATTCTTGCAAAGCATTTCCCACATCGACTTCGCTTCCGGGCCTTTGAGTAGTAAAAAAACAGGATCACTGAATACAATATCATCACTGTAACAGGCCTGCATACTTTTGTAGTCCAATTGCTGAAAGGCTGTATAGAATTGTTCTATTACTTGTTTATTACTGTTCATACCAGGAATTAAATCACCGGCAAGGGTTAGCTGATTTAATACCTTAAAAATAGTCTAAGTTCTGAAAGATTGAAATTTTCAGGTGCTTTTCCTCAGTTATTAAAGAATCCCGGACTTATTTATGGGAACACTTTAAGAAGTGAAATAGTATTTGTAATATCAAAAAATTTCCGACTGTCAGTCTCTATAAAATTATTGATCAGAACGTTATGCAAAGTCTTAAATTGGCCCTTCTAAAAGAGTTAATTATGAGGCAAAGACTTGTTTTAATAAGTATACTTGTTTTCACGTTTTGCAGCCAGGCGCAGGAACTTAGCATTATTCCCCAACCCGTCTCTATCAAACAACCAAGGATCGCCGCAAAATTTACGATCAATCCGGCTACGCAAATTGTATTGGAAGGCAGCAACCTTCAGCATTCGGCTAATTTTTTCAATGACTACCTTCAGCAATTTTACCTTTTTAAATTAAAGTTGGTTAAGAAAGCTACCGGCAACAATGTCATCCGCTTAAATTTTGAGCGCCTCGATAAAACAAATCCGGGTGCTTATCAAATGACCGTTAACAATAAAGGAGTATATATCGGCGGAGATAATGAGGCCGGCGTTTTCTATGGAATACAGACATTGATACAGCTATTACCAGTGCCGGATGCAAGATTAAAAATGCGTCCCAGTAAACTAGCGATTTCCTATGTATCTATTGAGGATGAACCACGCTTTGGGTATAGAGGAATGATGCTGGATGTTAGCCGCCATTTTTTCCCGGTGACCTATGTAAAAAAATACATTGACTACCTGGCCCTTCACAAGTTCAATAAATTTCACTGGCACCTTACCGATGACCAGGGCTGGCGTATTGAAATAAAAAAATACCCAAAACTTACGTCTGTGGGTGGTTTCAGGAATGGCACCATCATCGGACGCTATCCCGGCAAAGGAAACGACAATCAGCGATACGGTGGTTTTTATACCCAGGAGGAAATAAAAGAAGTAGTGAAATATGCCGCGGCCCGTTATATTGATGTCATACCCGAAATAGAAATGCCCGGTCATGCGTGCGCGGCTATCGCTGCGTATCCTGAATTAAGCTGCTTCCCCGATGAGCCCACCATAAAATATTTTCCAAAAAATTCTACCTGGGCCGGAGATTCAACCGGCAAGCATGTCATGCAAAGCTGGGGAGTATATGATGATGTATTTGTGCCTTCTGAAAATACGTTCAAATTTCTGGAGGGTGTGCTCGATGAAGTGATGGCGTTATTCCCGTACAACTATATTCATATCGGTGGTGATGAATGTCCAAAGACAAACTGGAAACGATCTGAGTTTTGCCAGCAACTGATAAAGGAGAAAGGACTGAAAGACGAACATGGCCTTCAAAGCTATTTCATACAGCGGATGGAGAGATATATTAACAGTAAGGGCAAAAAGATTATTGGTTGGGATGAAATACTCGAAGGTGGCCTGGCACCGAATGCTACGGTCATGAGCTGGAGAGGCGAAGCTGGCGGCATTGCTGCAGCCAAAGAAAAACATGAGGTGATCATGACCCCTACTACGTATGTTTATTTTGATTATTCCCAAACATTGAATGAAGACTCTATAACTATTGGCGGGTTTCTTGATCTTGAAAAGGTATATAATTATGAACCTCTTCCAAAAGAATTAAGTGAAGCGGAAAGTAAATATATATCAGGAGCACAGGCCAACCTGTGGACCGAGTATATTAAATATCCTGCCAAGGTTGAATACATGATCTTTCCCCGGATGACGGCTTTGAGCGAAGTAGTATGGAGTCCGAAGGAAAAAAAGAACTGGGGAAATTTTGAAAAGAAATTACTTGCCCAGTTCAAACGATATGATTTATGGAGGACTAATTACAGTAAAGCTAATTTTGGTTTAAAGACAAGCGTTTTACCAACTGACGATGATAACGGGGTACTTTGGAAATTAGAAACCACTTTACAAAATGGTAAAATCGGTTTCGCCGATAACAAGTATAAGGACCAGAACAATTATGACTATAATGGACCGGTGAAAATTACGAATAGCATTACCTACAAAGCCTCTCTGTCGCTGGATGGCAGGATGTATGGAAGTCCCTTAATTCAGCAATTTCATTTCAATAAAGCCACTGGCAAAAAGATAACCTTAACTACCGAACCGCTTAAAAACTATCCGGGTAACGGCGCTTTCACCCTGGTAAATGGTGTACAAAATGAAAAAGGCCTCGCCCGCAGCCGTGAAGTACTTGGCTGGAGCGGTGATGACCTGGAAGCTGTTATTGATCTTGGGAAAGAGGAAACGATAAGCAATGCTGTTATTCATAGTGTATTCACCGGCGGCAGCAGGGTTTATCCACCGCGGTACGCCGAACTATTTATTTCTGTTGATGGACAAAATTTTACTTCCGCCGGAAAGAATGAAAGTTTTGAAAAAATATCCGCATCCAATGGTGTTATTAAAATATCCTTTTCATCCGTATCCGCCCGTTACATTAAAGTGCTTGTAAAAAACCTGGGCAAGATACCTGCCAGCCGACCCGGCGAAGGGGAAAAACCATTGATGTTTGTGGATGAGATTGAAGTGAATTGAGTTATGGCAACCCCGAAGGGGTGCTATGATTATAGTAACGATACGAAAGAAAGTGCAAACCCCGGAGGGGTGACGGAATTAAACAGCAAGAATGGGCACATCATTTAAAATGTTTTCATCTTAATGCCACCCCTTCGGGGTTCTTCGCCTTCTAATCAATTTTTTTCTATAATAATATCAGCCCATCGGGCTTTCCTCCAATAAGAATTATCCCATTGCTTCAATAATAGCGAATACGTCGTTGGCCATTTCGTTATACCGCATTATTTGGCCGGGAATCCATTCAACATTAATTAATCAAAGCGGGTATCCCTGCCATTTTAATTTTCTCTACTATTTTTTCGCCTACCGCTTTTCCCTGCCGCTGTCCATTTATAATGGCATCGCGATAATGAATACCACCATATAATCTCGATATCGCGGCTTCATCGGCGGCTTCCCTGAAGGAGGAAAAGGTTCTGGCTGGAATTTCAAACATATCTTCCGTATTATCAATATAAGAAAAACGATCACCCAACATATAGCTAAGTACTTCGGCCGAAGCCGTGGAGATTACGCTATGCCCGCTGGTATATTCCGGGAACGGAGGGGTTTGCAAAATGGGCAGCCAGTTAATATCAACATACTTATTGATATACGTCTCAGGTCTTATACGGTTACTCCGGTATTTTTCATCCCAGCAACTAATAAAAGCATCCATGATGGTGGCTGATAAAATTGTATGCAGTAAAATGGACTGATCAAAATCCAGCCCGGCTTTCTTTGAAGCAATACTGGCAATATTCATCCAATGCCCGCCTGGACTTATCTTCTTAAATCCAAGTGACATGTGACCTGAAGTAGCCACCACAAATGGATTACAATCCCAGAAAGATGCGATCTGTAGTTGATCCGCTGTCAAAGCTTTGGAAATATCATATACTTCTTTGGCCATTTTATAAAAAACACTGTTGCTCTCCTTACTGAAAGTAATAGGGATAGCAGGAGGAAACTGGTTGCAGGAATCGATCAGCATGGGCCGGATCGTTTTCCAGTTAGGTTCTACCGCCTCCATATAGGCCGGCGGCGTAGGATACCAGTACCCATCCCCTTTTAATGGTGTATACCGGAGTTTTGCGCTTAGCTTACCGTAACCATCAGTTTTGGCATAGGCTACTATTTCGCCTGCCACAAGATCGGCCACTGCAATGGACTCATCAATCATTGCTTGCGAAACTTTATTTTTTTTGAGTTGCTGAATAAACTCCTCTTCCTGTTTCTCCAACATAAAACCTGAAGGCAACATTCGCTTGCCGGTCTCAAGAATACAATACACAGCGGCTATGCGATGATCGTATTTCTTACCTGCTACATTTACCTGGATGGCTTTGTAGTTTTTTACCAGGGATGTAAGCACAGGCATTGTCTTGTTATTCTGCGAAACAATTTCATAAGCTCCCATCATCGCATAAGCATAAAAACGGCTGGCGGCCGGCGGGTTCACCACATCATGCATCATCACCATTGACAGCGAGAATACCGCAGGCTGCACATCAAGATAAGCAGGTAAAGACTTCTTGCTTTGAGCGCTTGCTGTATTACAATAAAATAATATGACGATTACTATCCTCATCATTTCAGTTTCCCTTGTAAAAGATCAACTCGCCGTCAGCCACGCCTATAGCAACATGTGTCTTCCCATCGATCAGGATCTTTTCAGCCGACTTAACGTCACCTGTAACACTGATGCCAGAGGATGGCTGATCAACATACTTAAAACTCCCTTTTCCATCACCTGTTAACAGGCATCCGTAGTTAGCATCAATACTTCCCAGTTTCAACCGGTTGTCGGAATGATTACCAAATAAAATCATATCTGTTTTTCCATCCTGGTTATAGTCTCCGGTTACTATTTTTGTAACCATCGAAAATTGCGCCTGTAAAGGCAATTCCATTTTAATAAACTTATTATTCCTGTTGAGAAAACAAAGCGTACGGTTCTCAACCGCTGAAAGTTTTGTCGCCTTAGCTAATTCATCCGCACTAAATATTTCGTTCATGGTAGCATCGGCGTAATTTTTATAGGAAGAAAATTTTTTCCGCATAGGATAGATCTGCTCGTTCAGTTCGTCCCGGCTTACAAACGGATAAGATTTACCCTGCACATAAAAATTCAGGAATGGATCAATGGAACCATTTCCGTCAAAATCTGAATAGTACAACTCTGCCGGCCACTTTTCAGAAATATGCAAGGGCGAATTCAAACCCAGGTTTCCGCCAATAATATCTTCTTTATCATCTCCATCCACATCGGCGACCGCCAGGGTAAACCAAAACCCAGTTTCAGCTTTATCAAAATATTCGTTTGTCTTATCCAAAAACCCGGCAGCGCTATTTATACATATCATCAACGGCATGAATTCTCCGCAAAGCACCAGGTCCTTTCTTCCATCATTATTTACATCTGACCATTGCGCATCTGTAACCATTCCTGCTTCTGCGAAAGGAATTGGTGCAAGGATAAATTGTCCCTTTCCATTGTTGACCAATAAATAACTTTTGGGAGCAGTGGGATATCTCCCGGGAACAACCCTTCCACCAACAAACAAATCCATGTCCCCGTCATTATCGTAATCGCAGGGTCGTACACATGATTTACTGCTTGCACTTACATCGGGAAGCAGTTCTTTTGCCAGTTTTAGTTTTCCCTTCCCATCATTAATGTACAATTCATCCTGCAGTGAAAATGTATTCGGTTCCCAATAGGCATAACCGCCCATGGCCACATACAGATCATCAAGACCATCGCCATTGGCATCAAAAAACACGGCTGCCGCCACCGATGATGAATTTTCATCCCCGATATAAATATCTTCAGCCCTGCTAAATTTGCCAGCGGATTTCTGAACATACACCCTGCCGAAATTATTCCTGTCGCCACTAACGAATAGATCCTCCAGGCCATCTTTATTAATATCCCCTTTCGCCATGACGGGTCCGGTCTTTGAATACATAAATAACATCAGCAATTGCCGCTTAAAATCATTTTCCTTCAAAGATTCGTTTTTGTAGTCAATGATACCGGTAGCTTTTGCAAATATGGCTTTCTCTTTCGTCGGTTCAGCTTTAGCTATTGGCTTCTCATTTTCGTTCTGATCAACGACCATTCGCTGATTGGCATCCACATTAACCAACAGTTGAGTAGTATTATCCGGCCAGATGATCCGTAAAGAGTCTATTTTTTTATTATCCCCTGCTCCAAAATTCAAAATCGTGGATACACAGGATAAATAGCCCCTGTTGGGGTTAACCTCCTGGTACTGCATAGAGCCATTGTTATATAAATAAACTTTTGTTCCAATAGCATTACTATTTCCTTTTTTACCTTTCAACTTAAT